>JAAZGN010000131.1 GCA_012511185.1 Clostridiaceae bacterium | reverse complement strand
TCTGTTGTGAGGTTAAATCCGTCTACCCGGACGGCAAGATCCCAAACACGGCCCAGCTGGTCTACAACGGCCAGAAAATCGATTCAAACCCCGCCACCATCGCGCCACCGGCCCCGGTGACGCCCCAGATTGCCAAGGACATTAACGGCAAGACCCACGAGAACCTTGCTGCGGCGGACGATACTTTCAACTACCATGTCAAGGTATTACTGCCCCAGCTGGAAGCGGGCGAACACTACCGGACCCTGGTCATCGATGACACCCTGGAGCCTGTCCTGCAGGTTCAAGGCACCGCGGTCCTGATCGACGGTGCGGCGGTTCCAGCCTTAAACGCCTTTGTGACTGTGTCGGGTCAGACAGTGACCTTGTCCCTGGATGAAGAAGATTTCGACTTCGCCGACATCATCGGTAAGGTGATTGCCCTGGAGACTACAGCAGTCATCCAGGATGGGGCCGACCTTTCGGCTTACGAAGGAGAGCTGGTGCCCAATGAAGGCTACTACAGCGTCAACGGCAGCCAGAGAGTCAAGTCCAACACCGTGACGGTAACCCCCCCTCCCGATGAACCCGTCATCGACAAGGATGTCAACGGCAAGGAGCATGAGGACCTGGCGGCAAGGGATGAGGATTTCACCTACCATGTCCGTGTAGAAATACCGGACTACGCAGGCCGCTATGAGTCACTGGTCATCCTTGATACCCTGGAAGATGTCCTCGAAAGGGGGGACGTCAGCGTCTTTGTCGACGGCCTCGTGAATACCGGCCTGACTGCCAGGCTCGAATTCGACGGCCAGACCATCCGTCTTGTTCTCGACAGGGCCGACCTGGCCCATGCCGCCGGAAAACAAATCCTGCTCCGGATCGGGGCCAAAATCAGGGACGGGGCGGATCTGAATGAATATGAAGATGAGACAGTTCCCAACAGGGGGCGGCTCATCCTGAATAACGACATAAGGATTAACTCCAATATCGTGACCGTCACACCGCCGCCCGGAAAGCCCTCGATCGCGAAAGAGATCAACGGCAAGCGACACGAAGACTTGGAGGAAAGGGATGAAATCTTCACCTACCAGGTCAAGGTTAAAATACCTGACAATGTCCGTGGATACGAGTCTCTGATCCTGTTTGACACACTGGAGGATGTACTGGGCACAAGAGGAGTCCGGGCGCTTGTTGACGGTGTAGAATTACCGGCTTTGACCGGGAGGATCACCATAGACCGCCAGGAGATCCGTCTGGTTCTCGACCGCAGTGAGGATTTCGCCCTGCTGGCCGGCAAGACATTGATCCTGGAGATTGACGCCCAGATCCTGGAAGACGCGGATCTCAGCTCTTACACCGATGAAACGGTGCCTAACAAAGCGCTGCTGCTCTTCAATGAAGATCCCGGAGTCGAATCCAATGTGGTGACCGTGACTCCGCCGGAGGAACTGGTCGAAGGAGATACGGATGAATTACCCAAAACGGGTGGTTTCTTCGACAGAACCTTCTTCTGGGCCTTCGGTGCCCTGCTGATGGCGGTTGGCACCCTGGTCTTGCTGCGGCTGAAGTACGCGGCCGTCGGGGAGAAATAAGAGAGCTCAACCCTGCTGAGCCGGACCGGCGCGGCAGGGATTAGTCAAGAAGCCGGCCCGCGGGACAGCATCCCGCGGGCCGGCTTGTGCGTTCAGAGAGGAAAGACCAACTCATCCGGGTTCAACTCCGCGTCACCCGCCCGCTTGATCGTTTTGATAGCCGCGCCCATTTTTCGGACCAGGCGATCTCTTTCTTTCCATGGCATGGTCCGCTTGGAGAAGTAGAGCATGAAGAAGATTTGTGCGCTGATCCGGTTCAACCAGCGAGTGAAGGGTTTTTCCCATTTTCCCCACTCTCCTGACTCCAGAAGATGGCTGCGCAGCATACTGGCGGCTCTGAGATAGTCGTGGACGTGCCTGGAGGCGAGTTCATGCGTCAGGCTCCCGGAGTGGCGCAGATAATGGTAGCAGGGCTTTTTCAAGACAACTACCTGCCGGGAGTGGAAAAAAAGGAGGGGGACAACAAGGGCGTCCTCGTAAAGAATCGAAGGGAAGCGGATCCCATTTTCGGTAAAGAGGCTGCGGCGGAAGAGTTTGTTCCACACGAAGGTGGGAAAAAAGAGTACCCGGAAAGACTGCTTCACTGCTTGTTGGCCGCTCAGCCTCTTTCGCAGCACGATGAAGGGGTAAGGAAGTCTCCAGCCGCTCGGCAATTCCACATAAAAATTGACAGAGACTGCGTCGGTTGCGTCCGATATGAGGGCATCGGCCATGACCTGGACGTAGTGACGGCTGACGTAATCATCGGCATCGATAAAGCAGATCCATTCACCTGTGGCAAGCGACAGACCGCGGTTACGTGCCTCGCCCACTCCCCGGTTGTCCTGACGCACGTAGCGCACCCTCGGGTCTTCGCGTTCGTACTGGAGAGCAATCCCGTCGGATCCATCCGTCGACCCGTCGGAAACAAGAATGATTTCAAGCGCACGGTAAGTTTGGCCGATTACAGAGTCCAGACAGCGTGAAATCCAGCGCTCGGCGTTGTAGAAAGGAATAATGACGCTGATCAGGGGTTGATTCAAGTTGTGTCCTCCTGCTTTTTCCTCTTATGTCCCCAGACGCATTATACTATCAATCGGTGAACCCAATCACCTGTCCCATGATAGAATGGCACCGTGTGCCTGAACACCTCTTGTTTAGGTAAATATGAAGGAAGACAAGCCCGTGACCATGGCCCGAAACCGAGCCGGCTCAAAACTATATATCAGTGACGCACGCGCCCTGTACGCTGTCCGCAGAAGGCGCATGTTTCAACGCTCCCTGACAATCGGCATTCTTGTCCTGACCATGACAGCCTCTATTCTGGTCTACATCTACTGGGGCGAGGCGGCCATCGATTTTTTCTCCGACCCGTTGCAGGTACGGGCCATGGTATCCCGTCATCCAGTTTCCAGCAGGTTGATTTTCTTTTTCGCCAACTTTATGCAGGTAGTCATTGCCATTATCCCCGGCGAACCTTTTGAACTGGCCGCGGGCTACGCCTTCGGGGTGGTCGAGGGCACGCTCATCTGCATTGCTGCCATTTATGCTGCCAGCATCCTGATCTTCCTTCTCGTCAAGCGCTTCGGGCGGCCTGTTATTGAATTGTTTTTTGAGCCGGAGAGGATCGACCAGGTCAGATTGTTCCGCAGGCCGGGTCAGCTCAATGTTTTGATGTATATCCTCCTCTTTCTTCCCGGAACCCCCAAGGATATTCTCACTTACCTTGCGGGCCTGACGCCCATGCGTCTGTCGACCTGGCTGATCATCATCTCGGCGCGCCTCTTATCCGTCGTTACCTCCACCGTGAGCGGCGGGCTTCTGGGCGCACAAAACTATCTCTATGCCGTTTCCGTATTTGCCGTTACTGCGGTTGTCGCCCTGGCAGGCATCCTGATGTACAACAGGCTCAACAAACGCGCCCGGCAGGAAGAGCTGCTTCAAAAACAAGATCCCGGCGAAGATTCCCAGGCTCGGGAGCCCCTTTCAGATGCGTAACAAATGTGTCCGAAATTTGTCTGCCAAGCGGGCATGCCTTTATTACGATATTATGTGCTATAGTTGTTGAGGTTTGGGTTTCTTTCGGAACCCGGGGCCAACCTATCATCTACCATCATTAAGCAAGGAGAAAAAACAATGATCGATCTCACGATCCATGAGGACGCGCTCGAAAATGCGATCAAACGCGCGCGCGAGAACAAAATCATCATCCCGACTTTTGCGCAATTGCGCGACCCCGCCAAAAATGTTCCTGACAAAATTAAAAAAGCCCTTCATAAAATCGGTACCGACGAAGGCGATCCCCTTAACCTGTTCCGTGTCACTTGGAAGAACGAACCGAGGCGTGACGGTGGCGAATACGGTGGAGTCAATTACATTGAAATTCCCCGTGAGCTGACCGGCATCAAAGCACGCGTTTTTACCATGATCGGCAAGTGGTTTCCCACCGGCTGCCACAAGGTCGGCGCCTCTTACGGCTGTCTTGTGCCCCGGCTGGTAACCGGTCAATTTGATCCCTACCATAACTGGGCTGTCTGGCCGTCGACTGGAAACTATTGTCGCGGGGGTGCTTTTAACTCCAAGCTTCTTGGTTGCAAATCCATCGCAATCCTCCCCGTCGAGATGAGTGTCGAACGATTCAACTGGCTGAAGAATATCGCAAACGAAGTGATCGGCACGCCGGGTTGTGAAAGCGATGTTTACGAAATATTTGAGAAAGTGAAGGAGATCCGCCGGACACGTCCCGACGCCGTCATTTTTAACCAGTTCGAAGAGATGGGCAATGTCCTCTGGCACTACCATGTAACGGGGCCGGCGCTTGAAGAAGTCTACAAGGAAATCCGAACCCCTGATTCGAGGCTCTTCGGTGTCTTCTTCACAAGCGGCAGCGCCGGTACCATGAGCGCAGGCGACTACCTGAAAGATCATTTCCCCCGCATCAAAGTTGCCGTCGGTGAAGCACTGCAATGCCCAACCATTCTAAATAACGGCTTCGGCCGCCACCGCATCGAGGGCATCGGTGACAAGCACATCCCCTTCGTCCACAATGTCAAAAATACTGATATGGTGGCCGCCATTGACGACCACAACTCGCAGAACCTGCTTCGTCTTTTCAACACGGATGCCGGCCATGAGTTCCTGAAAAAGAAGACCGGTTTGACGGATGAATTCCTCAGTCAGCTTCCCTTGCTCGGCATCAGCGGGATTGCCAATATTCTCGGGTCGATCAAGATGGCGAAATATTAAGAGCTGACCGAAAACGATGCGCTGCTGACCGTCGCAACCGACTCGTCCGAAATGTACCAGTCACGCCTGGCCGAACTCGAGGAGGCGGAGGGCCCCTACACGGAGGAACTGGCCGCCCGCGACTACTGGCATCACCTTATGTCTATGAAGACGGACAACATGGAGGAATTCACTTATGAAACGTGCAAGCGCGTTCACAATCTCAAATACTATACTTGGGTTGAACAGCAGGGCCGTACGCTGGAAGAGCTCAATGCGCAGTGGTATGACGAACACTATTGGGATGATCTCCATAAGCAGGTGGATGAGATTGACCAGCTGACTGCGGAATTCAACGAGCGCACAGGCGTTCTCGCCAGCATGTAGATTTGAACATCCCGGCTCAAGAGAGGAAATGAGAATAGGAATGAAAATCAATGGACTGATCAAGCAGCTGGAAGGCTACGACTACAAGGGGCTCTACCGGGACGATTTCTTTCTTACCTGGGATAAGTCCCAGGATGAGATTATGGCCATCTTTACAGTCGCCGATGCGTTGCGCGAGCTCCGAGAGAACAACAGGAGCGCTCGCATTTTTGACTCGGGGCTTGGCATCTCACTCTTCCGCGACCAGTCGACCCGGACAAGATTTTCCTTTGCCTCGGCCTGTGATTTTCTCGGTCTGGAGGTCCAGGACTTTGACGAGGGCAAGTCGCAGATCGCACATGGGGAGACCGTCAAGGAGACAGCCAACATGATTTCCTTCATGGCGGACGTGACCGGCATCCGCGATGACATGTACATCGGCAGGGGCCACACCTACATGAAGGGTTTTTCGGATTACGTCAAGGAAGGCTATGAGGACGGCGTGCTTGAACAGCGCCCGACCCTGGTCAACCTGCAATGTGACATCGATCACCCCACCCAGTCCATGGCCGATGCCCTCCACATCATCCACGAGTTCGGCGGTGTGGAGAACCTGAAAGGCAAGAAACTTGCTATGACCTGGGCCTATTCACCTTCCTACGGCAAGCCGTTGTCGGTTCCACAAGGCATCGTGGGGCTGATGACACGTTTTGGCATGGAAGTTGTCCTGGCCCACCCGCAAGGCTATGACATCATGGACGAAATCGAAGGTGTGGCCAGGCACAATGAGGAGATGTACGGCGGCAAATTCACCCGCGTCGAGTCGATGGCGGAGGCTTTCAAGGATGCCGATGTTGTTTACCCCAAGAGCTGGGCACCCTTCAAGGCTATGGAAATCCGTACAGACCTCTACGCCAAAGGCGACCAGGCCGGCATCAACACCCTTGAGCAGGAACTGTTGGCACAAAACGCCCTCCATAAGGATTGGGCCTGTACCGAGGATATGATGAAGCTGACACGTGACGGCAGGGCGCTCTATCTGCACTGCCTGCCGGCTGATATCACGGGTGTTTCCTGCGAGGTGGGCGAAGTGGATGCCTCCGTCTTTGATCGTTACCGGATCCCTCTGTACAAAGAAGCCAGCTTCAAGCCTTACATCATCGCGGCCATGATTTTCCTCCAGAAGATCAAAGCCCCGGGTATGAAGCTTGAGGAACTCTGGAAGAGAGCGGTCCCCCGCTGGGCAGACAATGCCTGAAGCCAGATAATTGATACAAGGAGAGTACCCAAGATGACAAAAACTGCAATTGATTACGACCGCGTGCGTCAAGCAGCTGAGAGTTATAAAGAAGATATGGTCAACTTCCTTCGCGACCTGGTCAGAATTCCCGGCGAAAGCTGTGAAGAGGAAGGTGTGGCCCGCCGTATCAAGGAAGAGATGGAAAAACTCGGTTACGACAAGGCCGAATTCGATCAACTCGGCAACGTGCTTGGCTGGATGGGGACGGGCAAGCGCATCATCGCCTTTGACGGCCATATCGATACCGTTGGCATCGGCGAGATCACTAACTGGAAGTTTGACCCCTACGAGGGCTTTGAGACTGAAACCGAAGTGGGCGGACGTGGCGCTTCGGACCAGCTGGGTGGTGTTGTGGCGGCTGTGTATGGCGCGAAAATTGCCAAAGATCTGGGCATGATCGATGACGATGTCACGCTTTTGGTCACGGGAACCGTCCAGGAGGAGGACTGCGACGGCATGTGCTGGCTCCACCTCATTGAGAACGAAAACATCCGGCCCGAATTCGTGGTCTCGACCGAACCGACCGACATGCACGTATACCGCGGACACCGTGGCCGTATGGAAATCCGTGTCGAGGTCAAAGGAATTTCCTGCCACGGTTCAGCCCCTGAGCGCGGCGAGAACGCCATTTACAAAATGGCCGATATCCTGAAGGAGGTTGAGGAGCTGAACAACCAGCTCAAGGATGACCCCTTCCTTGGCAAAGGTACGGTTACGACCTCGCAGATTTTCTTCACCTCACCGTCACGTTGCGCGGTCGCGGACAGCTGTGCCATTTCCCTGGACCGCCGTCTGACCTGGGGTGAGACCTGGGATTCGGCAATCGCGGAAATCGAAGCCCTGCCGTCCGTAAAGAAATATGGCGCCGTCGTCACCATGTACAAGTACGACCGCCCGTCATGGACAGGCTTTGTCTATGAGCAGGATTGCTTCTTCCCGACCTGGGTCATCCCCGAAGACGCGCCGCAGACAAGGGCGCTGGTAGAAGCCTATACCAATCTCTACCAGGCACCCAAGGTTGACAAATGGACTTTCTCAACCAATGGTGTCGCCATCATGGGCCGCCACGACATCCCTTGCATCGGCCTCGGCCCTGGCAAGGAAGCCCAGGCTCACGCGCCGAACGAGAAGACCTGGAAAGAGGATGTCGTCCGCTGCGCGGCGATTTACAGTGTCATGCCTTCTCTCTACGTGGACATTGCCAAAGAAGCGTAAGCTGTTTCATTTGTTGATACCACTGACCGGGATTTCCGAAAGGGAGTCCCGGTCATTTCATCTGAAAAACGCGGTAAAACTGATAAACTGAAGACCACCCGCCTCGTCTGCACGACAGGTTGATGTTCAGGTAAAGCCATAAAATAAAAGGGAGAGGTGACGAATCATGAGCGACATAATGAGACCCATCAGCTTTGCAAATCTAATCGAGTGGAGCCTGGGTGAGTACAAAAAACAGGGTAGCGTTTTTGGGCTTGATCAGAGCAAATTCTACGTGAATCGATCAGGGGGTCGCTTTGTTACCCCCTTTGGTGACAAGATTGCTTCGGTTGTCGGGCCGGCAGCAGGCCCCCATTCCCAGCTCGCCCAGAACATTATTGTCTCCTATCTGGCAGGCGCACGTTTTGTTGAACTGAAGACGGTCCAGAAGATGGACGGCGAGGAAATTCGCCAGGCGGTGGCCAAGCCCTGCATCAACGCTGAGGACGAGTGCTATAACTGCGAGTGGTCGACGGAGCTGACTGTCCAGGAAGCCCTCGATGAATACATCAAGGCCTGGATCGCCATCAAGGTTCTGGCTGTGGAATTCGGTCTGTCCGACGGTAATGACTTTGCCTTTATCATGAGCGTTGGCTATGATCTCGACGGGATCAAGCTGCCCAAGATGGATGCTTTTATTGAGGGCCTCAAGGACGCGTCGCAACTTCCTCTTTTTTCCGGATCCATTCAATACCTGAAGGATCATCAAGATCTTTTCGACAAGGTGGACCAAGCGGTCATCGATTCCATATCGCCGCAAGTCTGCCGGCAGGTAACCCTGTCGACGCTCCACGGATGCCCGCCGGATGAGATTGAGCGGATCGCCCATTATCTTTTGACCGAAAAAAAGGTTCATACCTTCGTCAAGTGCAACCCCACCATGCTGGGTTATGCCTTTGTGCGTCAGACGCTGAACCAGCTCGGCTACGACTACATCGCCTTTCCCGACAAGCACTTTTTGGCTGATCTGCAGTATGGGGACGCGGTCGGAATATTTACGCGCATGCTGGCGGTTGCCAAAAAAGAGAAGCTGGCCTTTGGCGTCAAACTCTCCAATACCTGTCCGGTTGATGTGAAGCGTGGCGAGGTGCCGTCTGAGGAAATGTATATGTCGGGCAGGGCCTTGATGCCCTTGACCATCAACCTGGCCCTGAAGCTGTCACGTGCCTTCGATGGCAGGCTGCCTGTATCCTTTGCGGGCGGCGCCGACGCCTTCAACTTGAAGGATCTTCTGGAAGCCGGAATCGGCCCGGTGACGGTCGCGACGACACTTTTAAAGCCGGGCGGCTATATGCGCCTGACCCAGATGGCGCGTGAGACGGAATCTTTGCTTGGCAAGGGCGGCAGGATTGATGTCGCCAAACTGGAGAAACTGGCGGAAGATACAATCGCTGATCCGCGCATGCAAAAACGCTGGCGGGAAAAAGTGGATTCCAGGAAAACCAGGTCCGAACTGCCTCTTTATGACTGTTACAAGGCGCCCTGCAAGGACGGCGGCTGCCCCATCGAACAGCAGATTCCCGAATACAATACCCTGGTCGCCAGAGGCGACTACCATGAGGCCATGCGGGTGATTGCCATCGACAACCCCTGCCCCACTATTACAGGCGTCCTTTGCGCCCAGCCCTGCCGGGAGAAGTGCACCCGCCTGGACTACGACACCTCCCTGCACATGAGGGATATTAAATTGATGGCAGCTGACCGGGCTCAGGATGCTTACATCAGCAAGATGACGGCCAGTCCCCTGAAGACCGGCAAGAAAGTCTGCGTGATCGGTGCCGGTCCTGCCGGTCAGGCTGTGGCCTATTACCTCAGAAGAAACGGTGTTGAGGTCGATGTCTTTGAGAAGCGTGCCGCTTCCCATGGCATCGTCCGCTATGCCATCCCTTCTTTCCGTATCTCGGAAGAGCAGATTGACCGTGATTACAGGCTGGTCGAAGCTGCCGGGGGTGGTTTTCATTTCAATGCCAACCCGCAGTTTGATCCGGATGATCTGAAAAAGTCCTATGACTACCTGATTCTCGCGACCGGGGCATGGGAGCAG
>JAAZGN010000130.1 GCA_012511185.1 Clostridiaceae bacterium | reverse complement strand
GATCGGAGCACAAATGAGAGGCGCCATCTGTGGTATGGTCGCCCCGGGAAATCCAAAAGAGGCTGCCAGGCTCGCATGGCTTGACGGTGAGGTCTCACATTTCAACAATGGAATTATCGGAGAGATTTTCAACGCCATGCTCGTCTCCCTGGCCTACGTTGAAAAGGATGCGCGAACAATGCTTGAACAGTGCATCAACATGATTCCCAAGACCAGCGAATACTATTCGGTTGCCAAGTTCGCGCTTGACATGGCGAAACAGGAAGATGACTGGGAAAAGGCATGGAGGCATTGTGAGAAAAAACTGGAAAAGTATAATTGGATTCATGCTTATCCAAATGCTGCAGCCGAGGTGCTTGCCCTCTGGTTCGGAAATGGCTCTTTTGACGAAACCGCCTACCTGATCTCTATGGCAGGGCAGGATGTGGACTGCAACGCGGCACAGATCCTGACGGCTGCCGGCATCATGAACCCGCAGGGAATCCGCAATGAGTGGACAGACCCCATCGGTGATGAGCTGAAGACTTACTTAAGACGTTATCGGTCGATTTCCATCCGGGATTTGGCCAGAAGAACGGCAGCCGTCGCAGTCTAAGTCTCAGTGACATACGGAAGACCTTTTCCCTGCGTACCAAAGCAGTATGGATCCTCATTGCAAAAGAGGGCCCCCTGGGGCTTTGGAAAAAACTGATCCGATGCGCATGACACGCGGTCATCCTGGCTTCCACTGCATTTGAAACAGATCGTGACGGTTTTGGTAAGATGGCATTATCATGACCAATTCCCTTTAAGGAGGTTCCCGCGTATGGATTTCAAACAACTGGCATCGGATCGCTACTCCTGCCGCAAGCTAAGCGATCGAAAAGTCGATGAAAAGATCATCCGGCATCTGCTGGAGGTTCAGCGCCTGGCGCCCACCGCCTGCAACAACCAGCCGCAACGTATTTATGTTTTAGAGGGCGACGAGGCAGTCAGGACCATCGCCAAGGCCACTCATTACATTTTTGGTGCCAAGCTCTTCTTCGTCGTCTGCTATGACAAAGAGGCGAGCTGGAAAAGAAAGTTTGATGGTTTCGATGGCGGTATTATGGATGCCGTCATTGTCGGCTGCCACCTGGATTTCGCCATCACGGAATTGGGACTGGGCACCTGCTGGATCGGTTCCTTCGATCCTGCCGCTCTTAGCTCCGCCATGGGCTTGCCTGACAACCATATCCCGGTCGCCATCTTTCCCGTCGGCTATCCGACAGAAGGAGCGAGACCCTCCAAAGCGCATCGTGACCGCAAGCCACTCGATCAACTGGTGATCGACCACAGATGACCGGATCCTTGACAGACAAGAACAAGGCGTTGACAGAAAGCGCCCGCTGTGTAACAGCCGGCAAGGGAATGACTGCCCACGAGCGAAAGAGGGCCGGGCTTCGTGTCGCCGTCACCGGTCTTTTGATGAATCTTGTTTTATCTGCAGCCAAACTCATCGCCGGCTCCGTTTCGGGCAGTATCGCTATCTGGGCCGACGGATGGAATAACCTTTCCGACTCTTTCAGCTCCGTCATCTCCATTGTCTCCATACGGCTGGCAGTCAAGCCGGCAGACAAAAAGCATCCCTTCGGTTATGCCCGCTTTGAATACGTCGCGTCGTCCGTGATCGCACTTGGCATGCTTACGGTTGCCATCCAGACTGGCTACCGGTCCATCATGCGCATTATCGATCCGGAGCCTCTGGAAACAGGTTATCTGGTCTTCACGGCGCTGTTCTTTTCCATTTTTGTCAAGCTGATTCAGTACTTTTTCTACCGGAATAAGGGGCGGAAGCTTGTCTCCACCGTCTTCATGGCAGCTTCCCGGGACAGTATGGCCGATGTCTTCGCGACTGGCGGTGTCCTTTTCGCTACTTTCCTTTACGCCTTCTTCGGCATCAATGTCGACGGTCCCGCGGGACTGATCGTGAGCTTGCTGATCGCCTGGTCGGCTATTGACATCATGAGAAAGACAGCCACCCTGCTGATTGGAGGCAAGCCCTCATCGGAACTGACCGGCCTGATCAGTGAAAAGATCAAAGAGGCGGACCTCCGGATTCGCGGTGTCCACGATCTCATCGTCCACGACTACGGCCCGGGCGGCATCTTCGCCACCGCCCACGTAGAGCTCGACAGCCGCGAGAGTTTCATTGAGGCCCACCTTATCGTCGATTGCGTCGAACGCATGCTACTTCGCGAATACGACATCCATCTGCTCTTGCACGCCGACCCCTACTATGTCGACGACGCGGAGCACCACGCCCTGCACACGAAACTCAAATCCGTCGCCCGGGAAATCGCGCCGGACGCAGTAATCCACAGCCTGCACCTCTTTCTTTCCGACAAGAATGTCCGGGTTGCTTCCTTTGATGTCAGCATAGCAGGGGAACTCCCTGTGAGCGAAGCGCATTTCTTTGAAGTTTTCCGCCAAAGGATGAAAGACTATGACAAGGAACTGGTCTTGTGGATCACCCTGGACCGGGAATACATGAGTGTGGTCTCCGACGACCGCCCCCACCTCCATGTCACGGCCGGCCGCGACTGACCTGATCCTTCCGACAAATTTGCTGAATATTCGTTGCCCTTTTTTGTGTGCTCTTGCTACAATGGAAAAGGCCGCCGGATTATTTCCGGCCGGCTCGAGCAGAAACGAGAGGCTGTCATATGAAGCAATTTTTATCGGGGAATGAGGCAGTCGCGCGCGGCCTTTTTGAGGCCGGAGTCAGCGTCGGCAGCGCTTATCCCGGGACTCCCAGCACAGAGATATTTGAAAATTTAGGTCAATACGAGGGTATCTACCACGAATGGGCACCCAATGAAAAAGTGGCTGTCGAGGTTGCTTACGGAGCCTCAATTGCCGGTGTTCGGGCTGTGGCGGCCATGAAACACGTCGGTTTAAATGTAGCCGCTGACCCGCTCTTTACCGCCGCCTACAACGGGGT
>JAAZGN010000004.1 GCA_012511185.1 Clostridiaceae bacterium | reverse complement strand
GCGGTAAATGGCCTGCTTATCTCCCAGCCAACCAAGAATCTGATCACTGGCCCGGTCCGGTGCAATCCACGTGTCGTAAAATTTCTCAGCATCAATCGGCGGAAGATTGGTCAAGATAGGCCTGATCCCCGCTTCTTTGATTCGATTAATGACATGAAGATAGTTCTGGTAAAACACGTCGAGCGGTGTGGACGGTTCATGGTCCAGCGAGGGGTTCTCTCCGATTTCCGACCACTTGAAATTACAATCATTGCCGCCAAAGCCTACGAGGATGACCTGACAGCCCGGGTCACCCTCCAACTGCCGTTCGAGCAGCTTCCGGCCCTTGCAGATGGTAGAACCAAATTTACCGCAATTGACGAAGCTTAGCAGCAGATCCTGGTCATGGAAGTCCCCCAAAGGCTCCATGCGTCGATACCGACCCGTCGAGGGATCCTGGATCACCCGTCCGATAATCGAATCTCCGAACAACTTAACTGTTAAACGCCTCATTCTTTTCTCCTGACTCAAGATCGCCGGTTAAGGCAACCGCCGTACCGGGTGTGGACTCATGGCAAGATGCCTTAAATGTCGATCAGCCCATCGGGTTGTTGCAAAAAATTAAGAGGTGAGCCACATTCCGCCATCCGGTACCTTGGTTTTGGACGAAGATTCGTACTGGAGAGCAGAATATGATCCTAGTGAATATTACACCAGAAGAGCAAAGTTTGAGGGAACTCAAGCCGGGAGATCGTAACGAAGTAGTGGCAATACTGTTGCAAGCGGTATTAATGCTCTATGATCGCTAAGGAGGTGAGTGTTCAGGATAAATCAATAAGAGCTCCCTTTTGTTTGTCATCAAGGGCTGCGGTACCGTGGGCAATCCATATGCTTTCCAACCTTGAATGGAGCCGCTTCAACTTTCTGAATGAAACACACGAAATCCCCGGATGTTATTGCAACAGATCATCCATAAAATTGACCAGATCCGAAAGCGCCAAATAGTGCACCTGGCACCCTGCATTTGCATCCGGTGGATAAGCGACCGTCAATGCACAGAGATCGTTACTAGCCTCACCGACCGGGGATTGCAGTGAAAAAGGTCTGTCACCGTCAGGACTTCCCTGACATCGTCGTCAAGGCGTTTGAAATGACCGGGAATCCCCTGATGAATCAAGAAGTGAAATTTTCTCTCTTTATACGCAATATCTGCGCTCCCGCCGCCAGGGACAGCCAACAGAGCCCTATCAGCCAGCTGGCCCAGACACTTTGTCCGGTGCCGGGGGACTTTTCGGCTGCCAGGATGGTTACTGTGACGCTTTGAGATCCGCCGCCGACCGAATAAGTAATCGTGGAGCATCCAGCCTTGAGGGCGGTGAAAGTGGCGGGGCTGTTAAAGCGGGCTGAGAAGAACTCCCGGTCCCACTTCCAGCTGCCGCCTGCTGGTTTGGGATCCCAGGTCAGGCTTTCACCCTTTTTTACAGCAACCGCCGCCGGCAGGCCTGTAACGGCCTCCCAATGGGCGGTGTAGAATCGGTCACCCGTTGATCCTTTGGAGATGGTGACCCCCATAGTTTGGCCAGAAATCTCTGTACCCGACCAGCCAGTGAAGACATGACCGTCCTTTTGCGGTGGATTCAGCTGGATGTCTTCGCTTTCAATGGTATAGCTTGACGGATTGTCGACCGTCCCGCCCTCCAACCGGTAAAAGATGGAGAAAACAAGAGGCCGCCAGTGCGCAGTATAGGTCCTGTCGCCCGTGGAACCTTGAGGGATGATGACCTCCATGGTTTGGCAGGAGATCCCCGTACCCGACCAGCCGGCGAAGGCGTAACCTGCCCTTTGCGGCGGGTTCAGTTTAATCTCATTGCTTTCAGCGGTATAGCTCGAGGGGTTGCAGGCAGTCCCGCCGTCAAACTCATAGATAATCGAGTAGGAAACAGGCTGCCATGCAGCGTAAAGTGTGACCGTGTCTTCATCAAGATCGGACAGGTCGATGACACTCTCCTCGTCCAGGAAGAGGTCCGGGCCTCCGGCCGTCAAGGACCAGCCGGTAAATAGATAGAAATTCCTGGTAAATCCGTTCTTTGTGAGATTTTGTGCCTGTCCGATGACATGGACACTGTTGGCGGTTGCGCCCCCCGTGGCACCATTGCCATCGTAGACCACGGTATAAACCGGAATTACCTCTTCAAGGACAGTCACCATGATGCCGGTAGTCAGGGGAATCCCGTAAGGATTGATGACACCCTCCGGCAGGACGAAGCTTCCATAGACATGGAAGGTTTGCGCATCCTTGTCAGCGGGATCGTAAGAACAGGAATCCAGGTTCCAGTTGACGGCCGCTTCAACCTGGCTGTACTGAGTGGCCAGGGTTCCCGTTTCGGGCAGGCCCAG
>JAAZGN010000129.1 GCA_012511185.1 Clostridiaceae bacterium | reverse complement strand
GGCCGTCGATCACGGCGTCCTGTTGGCCGCGGGCGACGTAAAGCCGGATGCGGTCAGTGACCTCAAATCCGCTGGAGCGCCGCATGGTCTGGATCTTGCTGACGATCTCGCGGACGAAACCTTCCTCAATCAAGTCCCGGGTCAAGCCGGTTGCCAGCGCCACCTTGACACCGCCGGCGCTTTCAACCGCATAGCCTTCCGCCGGGATCTCCTCAACCAGCAGGTCATCAGCTGTCAGGTCGTAAACTGTATCGCCGACAGCAAGCTTGATCACTCTCTTTTGCTCCAGCTCTTCCATGGTCGCCCTGCCGGGGAAGGCTTCGATCAGAGAACGCGCTTGCGGGAGATCGCTGCCCATCAGCCGCCCAAGCGTTCGCAATTGCGGTTTGAAGCTGTAATCGATCAGGCTTCTGTCATCTTCTTCAAACTTTACGCTTTTGATGTTAAGTTCGTTGCGGACTAGGGCGGACAGCTCTTCAGACAGTGGTTCCATGCCGACGACGACCAGCTCCGAAAGAGGTTGGCGGATTTTGAGCTGGGCATTGTTTCTGGCGGCGCGCCCAAGCGAAGTAAGCTCAAGAACGCGTTTCATATCGTCTTCAAGCGCTTTGTCAATTTTCTCCTCATCCGTAAGAGGGTAGTCACACAGGTGAACGCTTGCAGGTACATGGGGGAAGTGGCCGGCAACCAAATTCTGGTAAACCATCTCCGCCATGAAGGGGGTGAAAGGGGCGATCACACAGGCCATGGCCACCAGGATATCGTGGAGGACAACATAGGCGGTGATCTTGTCCGTGTCCATGTCCGGCCCCCAGTAACGCTCCCGCGACCGTCTGACATACCAGTTGGACAGGTCTTCGACAAAAGCCTCCAAGGCCCGGGCTGCCGTCGTAATGTCACAGATCTCAAGTCTGTGGTCCACCTCTTTGATCAGCGAATGCAGTCTGCTTTCAATCCAGCGGTCCATGACCGTCTTGAATTCATCGACAGGGAAGTCCTGGTATTCGACCCGGTCAAAATGGTCAATATTAGCGTAAAGGACAAAAAAGGCGTAGGTGTTCCAGAAGGTTCCCATGAACCGCCGCTTGGCCTCATTGACTGAATCCTCGGAAAAACGTGCGGACAGCCAGGGCTGGCTGCCGGAGTAAAACATCCAGCGCATGGCGTCAGCCCCCTCCACATCCAGGATGTGACCGGGTTCAACGATGTTGCCCAAATGTTTCGACATCTTGACGCCGTCTTTATCCAGGACGTGTCCGAGGACCAGGCAGGTTCTGTAGGCTTCTTCGTCAAAGAGAGCCGTGCTGATCGCGTGCAGGCTGTAGAACCATCCGCGCGTCTGGTCGATGGCTTCCGAGATGAAATCAGCCGGCATCCGTTCCAGGGTCAGCTCTTCGTTCTCGAAGGGGTAGTGGTATTGCGCATATGGCATGGCGCCGGAATCGTACCAGCCGTCAATGACTTCCGGGACCCGCGTCATGATACCGGTACATGAAGGGCAGGTCAGATGGACCTGGTCGATCGTGGGTTTGTGCAACTCAATGTCCCCGGGGCAGTCGGGAGACATGGATTTCATCTCGGCGATGGAGCCGACCATATGAAGTTTTCCGCATGAACCACACAGCCAAACGGGCAAGGGTGTGCCCCAATAGCGTTCACGCGAGATACACCAGTCGATTACGCTTTCCAGGAAATGTCCGAAACGGCCAGGCCCGATATGGGCGGGAATCCAATTAATCCTGGCATTGTTTTCCAGAAGCTGATCACGCAGTTTGGTCATCTCAATGAACCAGGCCGTCCGGGCGTAATAGATGAGCGGCGTGTCACAGCGCCAGCAGAAAGGATAGGTGTGATCCGTCATATCCTCGGACAGCAGGAGATTCCATTTGCGAAGTAGCTCCACCAGGCCGTCGTCGGCATCTTTGACAAAGACGCCGGCGAAGCCTTCCACTTCATCCGTCATGGTTCCGTCTTCAGCGACAAACTGAATAAGAGGCAGGTCGTTGGCACGGCCAATCCGCGCATCATCTTCACCGAAAGCCGGCGCGATGTGTACGATCCCCGTTCCATCCGTCAAGGTGACATAGGGATCGGCGACCACATAGTAAGCGCGCTTGCCCGACTGTTTGACAGTTTCAATCCCGAAGGGATAAAGCGGCTCGTACTCACGCCCCAGCAAGTCGCTGCCCAGACAGGTCTCCAAAATACGCGCGTCTTGGCCAAATACCTGGTGACAAAGGGCCTTGGCAACAATGTAGCGGGGCTTGCCTGCTGATCCGTCCGGCTCCCCGTCAACTTCACAGAGTACATAATGCTCGCTGGCATTGACGCAAAGCGCCACGTTGGAAGGCAGGGTCCAGGGCGTCGTCGTCCACACGGCGAAGTAAGTGTCCGCCTGGTCTTTGATCCGGAAGCGCACGTAAACCGACCGCTCCTGGATGTCACGGTAGCCTTGCGCCACCTCGTGGCTCGAAAGCGAGGTCCCGCAGCGGGGGCAGTAAGGAACCACCTTGTGGCCCTGGTAGATCAGCCCTCTGTCCCAAATACGCTTCAGTGACCACCAGACCGACTCGATGTAGTCGTTCTCGTAAGTGATGTAGGGATGCTCCATATCGGCCCAAAAACCGATGCGCTCCGACATCTCCTCCCATTCGCCTTTGTATTTCCAGACCGATTCCTTGCATTCCTTAATGAAGGCCTCAACCCCGTAAGCCTCAATTTGATCCTTGCCGTCCAGGCCAAGCCTTTTTTCGACTTCGAGCTCAACAGGCAGGCCGTGCGTATCCCAGCCGGCTTTTCTCGGCACGTAGTAACCTTTCATGGTCCGGTAGCGGGGGATCAAGTCCTTAATGACACGTGTCAGCACATGGCCGGCGTGCGGCATGCCATTGGCGGTCGGCGGACCGTCGTAAAATGAGTAAATGGGTCCGCCTTCCCTGTTTTTCATCGACTTGTTGAAGATATCCTGATCCTTCCAGAAGACCAGGATCTTTTCTTCGCGCGGGACAAAATCGAGACCGCTGTCTACTTTTTCGTACATGAATGGTCTTCTCCTTGCTGATTGCCTGTCCGGATCCGGATTCACGGAGGACCGGATACCGGATAAAAGCAGTCATACCAATATCCAAATGATTATAGTGTCACGCGCCTCTTTGTGTCAAACAAAAAGGGAAGCTCACAGGCCTCAAAAGACGGCCTTGTCGATTAATCCGGCGGTTTCAGGTGGCTCAATTGTGTCAGCGTTAATGATATGTTCATAAATCAATGCTAGTTTGAAAAAGGAGATTACTCCACAGAGGATTCTTGAGGAGGTATTTATGTTAGAAAAATCGTTTAAGCTCAAAGAACACGGCGTAACCGTGAAGGGTGAGCTTGCGGCCGGCTTGACCACGTTTATGACGATGGCCTATATCCTGGCCGTCAACCCCCAAATTTTGAGCGTAACGGGCATGAATGCGGGCGGGGTTCTGATCGCGACGGCGCTGTCGTCGGCAATCGCCTGTATTTGCATGGCCTTTTGGGCCAACCTGCCCTTCGCGCTGGCACCCGGCATGGGCTTGAATGCCTACTTTGCCTACACCGTCGTACTCTACATGGGCTACCCCTGGGAGTTTGCCCTCTTTGCCGTTTTTGTCGAAGGCGTCATCTTCATCGTACTTTCTTTGACAAACGTCCGCGAGGCCATCTTCGATGCCATCCCGCTGACCCTGAAACATGCGGTCGGCGCAGGCATTGGGCTCTTCATCGCCTTCATCGGTCTTCAGAACTCCGGCCTAGTCCAGGGCGGCCCCACGCTGGTCGAGCTGGTTCCCTTCAAGGACACCATGGATGGAGTCGGGCTTCTGGCCCTGCTGACGCTGATCGGCGTTCTGATCATCGGCGTCCTGTCCTACAAGAAGGTCCGAGGCTCTCTCCTGATCGGCATGTTCGCTGTCTGGATTGTCGGTATCATCCTGCAGGCGGTTGGACTTTATGTGCCCAACCCCGAGGCGGGACTCTTCTCCCTCTATCCCAGCTGGGGACTTCCTGACTTTGCAGGCTTCGGCTCCATTGCAGGCAAGGCCTTCAGCCCGGTTGTCTTCCAGAATTTCAACATCCCGGACTTCCTGATTATTATGTTCTCCTTCCTCTTTGTCGACATCTTTGACACCCTGGGAACCCTGATCGGGGTTGCCGACAAGGCGGACATGCTGGATAAAGACGGCAAACTGCCCCGGATCAAAGGCGCACTCATGGCCGACGCCGTCGGCACGGTAGTCGGCGCGGTTGCCGGCACCTCGACGGTCACAACTTACGTTGAAAGCGCCGCGGGCGTCGCTGAAGGCGGCCGCACAGGTCTGACGGCACTGACAACCGGAATTCTTTTCCTTCTTGCCATCATCCTGTCACCCATCTTCATCTCCATCCCGTCCTTCGCGACCTCGGCGGCCCTGATCTATGTTGGCTTCCTCATGCTGTCGTCCATCCTCAAGGTTGACTTTAACGACATCTCCGAAGCGCTTCCTGCCTACGTTGCCCTCTTTGCCATGCCCTTCTTCTACAGCATTTCGCACGGCATCATGTTCGGGATCATCTTCTATGTTCTGATCAACCTGATCAGCGGGCAATTCAAAAAGATCAGCCCGCTCATGTACATTCTGGCTCTCGCGTTTATCCTGAAATTTGCCTTTTTGGGATAGGACGCCGTTGCACCCAGCACATCAACAAATCCTCTGTTTCGAAAAGCCCGGGCCGGCGGCCCGGGCTTTCCCTATCACCACCTAGCGCGCTTGCAGCTCTTCCCCTTCTTCGTGTAGGCTTGTCTCCATGAACCCCTGTCTGATTATCTTGCTGGTCATCTTATCTGCCGGGACCATCTGCCTGCTCTACGGTTTCTTTCTTGAGCCCCGCTGGATCAGGATCAGGAAAATTACCCTTCCGGAAGCCGGCCCGGCAAGTGCGGGCAAGAGGATCCTTTATTTTTCCGATCTACATGCCGGCACCTCAACGACCCGGCGAAAACTGGACCGGCAAATGCGGGCCATCATGAAGATGAAAGCGGATGCCATCTTTTTTGGCGGCGATCTGGTAGAGGAAAAAACACCCCTCCAGGACCCCGCCTTCCGGGCCATGGTCATCGACGCCCTGTCCTCCCTTCAGGCCCCCCTGGGCAAATGGGCCATCTTTGGCAATCACGATGTGGAGGCGCCACGATTTCGTGCATGGGTAAGCGGGGTCCTGGACCAGGCGGGCTTCACCCTGCTTGAAAACCAGGGAATCGAATTAGCCGGTATACCCGTGTGGGGCTTCGCCAACACCCATCACGGAGTGCCTCGTCTAGACCATGACGCGGTCGGACAATTGGCAGATCAAGCGCAAGGAGATCCTTTTGTACTGTTCCTGGTGCACGAATCCGACTGGTTCCCCCGTGTCATGCCGTGGCAAGGCAAGGGTCTGGTCCTTACGGGACATTCCCATTACGGCCAGGTCACACTCTTTGGCATTCCGCTCATCCGGCCGGCCGGCGCCAAAAAGTACTGGCGGGGTCGGTATGACTTGGGCGATCGTTTATCCATGCTTGTGAGCGCGGGACTTGGAACCGTCCACATCCACGCCCGGTTTTTCGCCAGACCTGATCTTTTGTTATTGCAGTTCGGAAAGAAATAAGGCGCGCTTTTTGTCGATCTGTTCCTGTATGCGATCGATGTAGACAAGCAGGTCCTTGGGGTTATGAACGCGTTTGGCCGTGCGCTCCAGGATGACCTTGGACATTGAGCCGCTCCCCAGCCCCACGACAGGCACCTGATCACTCATCATGGCCACATTGTAGAGCGAGCCGCCCGCCCGCGTAAATCCAGTATTCTCCAGGCCGGACCGGCAATTTTTCTGTTTATAAAGGTAATAGGGACGGTAACCGTTTTGGCCAAGGAGGTTGTGGGCCTTTTCAACCGCCTCCATCAGGGCAGGATCAGGCAGCAGGGCTCGGCGGTCGGCGAAGAGGCGGTCAAGATAGGAACCCCTCTTGACCGCCAGGGTGTGAAGGGTAATGCTTTCCGGCCCTAGATCAATGACCTGGCAAAGCGAGTCGAGCAGGTCGTCCGCATCCTCGCCCGGCAGTCCGGCGATCAAATCCATATTGATGTCGGCAAAGCCCATGGAACGGGCCCGGCAAAAAGCGGCCACGGTATCATCGACCGTATGGTGGCGGCCGATCAAACGCAGGGTCTCCTCCCTCATGGTCTGCGGATTGATGCAGAGTTTGTGAAAGCCCGACGACCGGATCAGCTCAAGCTTATCCCTGTTCATGGTGTCGGGACGCCCCGCTTCCATGGTCAGCTCCGCATTCTCTTTCAGGGGCGCGACAGCGAGGATCTCTTCAAGATAGGACCGGAAAAAGGACACCGGCAGACTGGTGGGCGTGCCGCCGCCGTAATAAACAGCGGCAATTTCAAAAGGAAACCGGCCATCAAAGACCCCTTCGGCTTCCTGGACGACGGCATTCACATAGCGGCCAAGACTGGCCTGTTGTCTTTGCGCGTCCTGGGTAATGAAACTGCAGTAAAGGCACCTGCCCGGACAAAAGGGCAGGCCCACATAAAGGATGGCCTCGTTTTCTTCCATCCTTCTCAATTGTCCTTCTTCCGCAAGTGCCGTTTCAACCGCCAGACCCGCCTTTGATTCGGATAGCTTCCAGTATTCGACAAGTTCCCTTTTCGCCTTAGAGGCGCCCGATCGCCTGATCAGATCGAGGGCGATCCGGGTCGGCCGCACCCCTGTCAGGGATCCCCAGGGGAAATCCAGGCCGATTGCTTGCGACAGAATGATTTAGAGCTGGCGTTTCAAAACCCGCTTGATATCATGAAGTGGAAAGGTCACGGTTATGGCTCCCGAGCCCTCATTTTGCTTCCCTGTAATGACGGTGACAAACCGGTCCGAGTTGCCGGATCTGGACGCGGCGCGCGCCTCTGCGGGTTCAACCGGCGGCTCGACCCTGGAGATGACATGAAGCGGGTCGTGATAAGAGGCCGCAAGCGAGGCCTTCCCCGCCTCTTGAACGGGACCGAAGAAGAGACGGGTGACATCGGCCAGGGCGGCCATTTCACCATGTCCCACTGCTTGGAGCAGAAAGGCCATGCTGTCTTATCTGAAGATTCCCGTTTTATTCAGCAGGAAAAGGATGAAGAGGATAATGGGCTGATGGACGAAATAAACCCAAAGCGAATGGCGTCCCAAAAAACGGATGGGACGGCTGAGTTTATAAAAGCGGCTGTCGTATTGGGTGAAAGCCTCCCCTGTCGCGTAAAGGGTGTGCCCCACCGCGGCACCCGAAAGGAAGAATCCAATCCAGGGAAAGAGTGGCATGTGATCGAGCAAATGAACACCTTTGGCGGGAGCTCCGAGCATGATGAGAAAGGGATTCGAGGAATAGGCAGGTAGGATGGGTTCGATGAAGGTAGAGACAAAAATGGCCACCATGCCGATTATGATCAGGAGGCCAGGAAAGATGTGGGGTCTGTATTGCGCCGCGTCCCCGCCTTCCTCATCCTTTTTCGCATTGTGGTCGGGAATCCACTTGAGCCGGACGGCCAGCCTCTCGAGCAGGGCGTAGGCAACGGTTGAAAGAGCGACAACGTGGATGACATTGAATAAAAGAAGGCCGATGCCGGTAAATCCATCCACAAAAATACTGAGCGCTGTCGCGGTAATGGCAAAGATCACCATACGGAAACCACGCTTCAGGCTGTTGCGCGAAAACCGTGAACTGGCACCCGAGACCGACAGAAAAACGATGAGGACCAAGGGGCGGCCGATTTCGTAAAACCAGTAGGAGTGCTGGAAGGCGACAAAGTCCTGGTGGTAGATATCGTACAGGTCACCGATGGTGTGGTGGAACATCATGAGGGTGAGCGCGCAACCCCTCAAGAAATCGAGTTCGGGAATGCGCCGCCGGGACTCTGTCTGTTGAATCTCCATAAACATCTACCTCCGGATCCTCAAAAAAGGGCACTGAAGGTTTTATTGTAGTCCTCCAGTGCCCTTGCAATCAAGCTTTGCGCTTCTCCTCTTATTTCTTGCGCGGGTACCTCAAGGCCGACTGGGCGGCTGAGAGCCGGGCGATCGGCACACGGTAGGGCGAGCATGAAACATAGTTCAGCCCCACAATCCGGCAGAATTCAACCGAATAGGGGTCGCCGCCATGTTCGCCGCAGATACCCAGTTCCAGGCCCGGCTTCGCTTTGCGTCCCAGCTCGACGGCTGTATGCATCAGCTGGCCGACACCTTCGCGATCCAGATGGGCAGTCGGATCAGTTTCGAAAATACCGGCCTGGTAATAAGCTTCCAGGATCTTACCGGCGTCGTCGCGCGACAGGCCATAAGTCATCTGTGTCAGGTCGTTGGTTCCAAAGCTGAAGAAATCCGCCTCTTCGGCCACCTTGTCTGCCGTCAGGCAGGCGCGCGGGATCTCAATCATGGTGCCGACCCAGTATTTCAGTTCCCGGCCGGATTCCTTGATCAGGCGGTCGGAGGTTGACTTGCTGAAGCCGTTCAGGTAGGCCAGCTCCTTGACCTTACTGACCAGGGGGACCCTTATCTGGGGCAGGACCGTATAGCCTTCTTCTTCCGCCTGCAGGGCTGCGGTGATGATG
>JAAZGN010000237.1 GCA_012511185.1 Clostridiaceae bacterium | reverse complement strand
TAAAAAAACACTTTTTTTCTTGCAATCTAACATCTGCATTATCTTTACTCATATATTTACACACATATGCGCCTACATTGTCTACATTATCTATTCTATTTATTCTTATAAAACCGTTTTTCCATATCTTTGAGAGTTCCATATTTGGAATATAAGGCAAATTAAAGAATATTGTATGATAATGTATTACCCCGCCACGATTTTTGTCTTGGAACTCAATTACAGTCAAATATTTGATATTTAAATTAAATTTATATTTCAGTCTTTTAATAAACTTTTCAAATTCATAGTTTGCTTGTCGCAAGTCCTTTATATCTTCTTTAAAAGTTAGTGTTACAAATTTACTTCTAGGCGTTACATTAGCATTTACTAATCTTCTTATGCTTGTCCTTGCTCTATTAACTACCTTTTCACGATTAATTTCTTTATTCTCTGCACTTGCTACACATATGCGACCGTATTTGTTTTCAGTTTTTTCAAAACCATATTGCACTCTATTTTCGTATTTATAAACTTCTATAACATTACCCGACTTAATGATTTTTTCATTATAAGTCGGCATCTATTTTTCACCTACTTTCTCTACTTTTTTAGTATTTTTTAGCAAGATATTTTCTCGAGATAAATACCTATAATCAAGTTAAGGGGGCGACCCCCGACCTACCGGAACGGGGACCCCCGCCCTCCACTATTTAACTTTTGCTTTTTCAACTGTACTTTGAGCACTATTCAGCATTTTTTCAAATTCAAAATTAAATTTGTTTATCATACTATCTTTAACACTATCCATTGCTGATGCTACTTTTCTATTTTCAATAAACGTTGATATTGCTAGATTTATTAAAGCATTTCTATTTATTCCTAGAGATACCGCCATTTCATCAGTTGCTATTGCTAATTCAGTAGGCATAGCAATAGAAAATCTTGTCTTTGGTATAATCATATTTAAAGTTGTTGCATTTTTTTTCATATTTACACCTACCTTTCATACTAAAGACATTATACTACTAATTTTTGTCAATGTCAAGAGTATATAAAAAGAACGCTAAAAGTGGGATACCAACGGCACTGCGCTGCGCTTGTACCTATTCACGCTCGCTCTGCTCACTTCGTCCCCACTTTTTAACGCTCAACATTTTTAAAAAATAATTTAATACAGTATTTTGGTATTGACATATATTATAAATTGGTGTATAATATATACCAATAAAGCATCATTTATTATAATCAGGTAATATATATTGTTTATAATCTACTGAATTATACTCGTTTATGAAGCTCTGAGTATATTTCGGTATTAGAGAATTTAAGTCCTTATCAATGGGGCTTAATTTTTTTTCGTACATTGTATCTCGTAGGATCTCGATAGGTTGTTTCAATTTTTGACTAGTAAAAAAACACTTTTTTTCTTGCAATCTAACATCTGCATTATCTTTACTCATATATTTACACACATATGCGCCTACATTGTCTACATTATCTATTCTATTTATTCTTATAAAACCGTTTTTCCATAT
>JAAZGN010000128.1 GCA_012511185.1 Clostridiaceae bacterium | reverse complement strand
GCCGAAAGCTTTGACGCCGCCCTGCGCGGTCTGCCGCGCGTCGGTTACGTCATGCTGCTGCAAAGCCAGGGCCTCCTGCATGACACTTATGTCTACGGGGTCGACGCCAAGCGGACCCTGTCCACCCTCATCCGGCCGACGGAGCTGATGGATGGCGCCATCGTATCGGGCAACTGCGTGTCGGCATGCGATAAGAACACCACCTACCACCACTTGAACAACCCGGTCATCCGCGACCTTTTGGGCCAGCATGGCAAGACTTTGAACTTTGTTGGCATGATCATCACCAATGAAACGGTCTATTTATCCGACAAAGTCCGCTCTTCCGACTGGACGGCTGAGATGGCCGAGTATCTCCCCTTTGACGGAGCCATTATTTCACAGGAGGGCTTCGGTAACCCCGACACCGACCTGATCATGAACTGCACCAAGCTGGAAAAGAAGGGAATCAAGACTGTGGTCATCACTGACGAGTATGCCGGATCGGACGGCAAAAGCCAATCGCTGGCAGATGCCGACGAGCTGGTCAACGCAGTCGTCTCGACCGGCAACGCCAATATGCAGGTTGTACTGCCACCCATGGATCGCGTCATCGGAATGCTTGATTACGTTGGCACCATCGCCGGAGGTCACGACGGCTCGCTACGGTCGGATGGTTCGATTGAAGTGGAGCTTCAGGCCATCACCGGCGCGACCAACGAGCTGGGTTACAACCGGCTGAGCGCCCGCTAAGGAGGATACCGTGAGTCAATATAAAGTCGTCCATTACATCAATCAGTTCTTCGGCCAGGTAGGAAGCGAGGAGATGGCGGATTACCCAGCCGAGAAGCGTCAGGGCCCCGTGGGTCCTGGCATCGCCTTCACCATGGCTTTCGGCGACGAGGCGGCTATCACCGCCACCATCGTCTGCGGCGACTCCTGGTACAACGAGAATTTGGAGCTTGCCAAAAAAACGGTACTGGACATGGTCCGCGAAGAGAAGCCCGACCTTTTCATCGCGGGTCCCGCCTTTAACGCGGGCCGTTACGGCGTCGCCTGCGGCAGCATCGCCGACGCCGTCCAGACAGAACTTGGCGTCCCCGCAGTCACCGGCATGTACGTGGAAAACCCCGGCGCCGATATGTACAGGGAAAAGGTCTATACAGTTGCGACAGGAGACAACGCCGCTGGTATGAGGCGGGTGGTCCCCGTCATGGCTAATCTGGGGCTCAAGCTGGTCAGGCGCCAGGAGATTGGAGCCTCTATTGAAGAAGGCTACTTGCCCAACGGGATCCGCAAGAATTTCTTCGATCAAAAGTGCGGCAGCCTGCGGGCTATCGAGATGCTGCTCAACAAGCTCCACGACAAGCCCTTTGTCACGGAATACCCCATGCCCGTCTATGACCGGGTGGCACCGGGTCCTGCGATTCAAGAACTGTCCAAGGCCACCATCGCCCTGGTCACTTCAGGAGGCATCGTACCCAAGGGAAATCCCGATCACATTGAAAGTTCCTCCGCCACCCGTTACGGCAGTTACCACCTTACCGGCGTGGACGATTTAACCTCAGAGACGTACGAAACGGCTCATGGCGGCTACGACCCTGTCTATGCCAACCAGGATGCGGACCGGGTCGTGCCGGTCGACGTCCTGCGCCAGTACGAGAAAGAAGGCAGGATCGGCAAACTGCACGACTGGTTCTATTCGACAGTCGGCAACGGCACTTCAGTGGCAAGTTCAAAAAGATTTGCCATGGAAATAACGGAAAAGCTTTTGGCCCAGGGTGTTAACGCAGTCATCCTGACCTCGACCTGAGGCACCTGTACACGTTGCGGTGCAACAATGGTCAAGGAAATTGAACGCGCGGGCATCCCGGTTGTCCACCTCTGCACGGTGACCCCCATCTCCATGACAGTCGGGGCCAACCGCATCGTTCCGACAGTCGCGATTCCGTATCCGCTCGGCAAACCCGATCTTGAGCCCAAGGAAGAGTACGCGCTAAGGCGGCAATTGGTCGGCAAGGCGCTCGACGCCCTGACACAGGAAGTGATGGAGCAGACTCTGTTTGACTGAGGTCCAGCCATCACCGGAGGAGTACGCAAATGGAAAAAATCTACGATCTTATCATCATCGGCGCAGGCCCCGCAGGCCTTGCGGCTGGTCTTTACGCCGGCAGGGCACGGCTGGACACGCTCCTGATCGAAAAAGGTGTCGACGGCGGCCAAATTGCCATCACAGACGAAATTGAAAACTACCCCGGCGGCCTGTCAGGCCCCGGCCAGAAAGAGAGTGGCGCGGAGCTGGTGGCTCGTATGACGGCCCAGTGCGCCCAGTTTGGTGTTAAACGCTTGGCTGCCAATGTCAGCAAGGTGGAGCTCGACGGTATTATTAAGCGCGTGTACACCCGCGACGGCCTATACCAGGCCAGAGCGGTCATCATCGCTACCGGTGCGCATCCCCGGCCCATCGGCTGCCCGGGCGAAGCTGAGTTTACCGGCCGCGGCGTCTCTTATTGCGCCACCTGCGACGGTTCCTTCTTCGAGGGGTTGGAAGTTTTCGTCATTGGCGGCGGCGACACAGCGGTCGAGGAGGCCATCTTCCTGACCAAATTCGCCAGGAAGGTCACCATTGTCCACCGGCGCGACGAGCAGCGGGCCGTCAAATCCATCCGGGAACGGGCCTTTGCCAACGACAAGATCGATTTTATGTGGAACGCGGTCGTCACGG
>JAAZGN010000253.1 GCA_012511185.1 Clostridiaceae bacterium | reverse complement strand
TCATAATTCAATGCCGCGTCTGTTGTTCCATTGTAGCTCTTGTCACCTGCTGTGATCCCGCTGACAAGGATCTCGGCTTCGGTGATGGATGCTGTGGTATTCTCCTGTTGCCCGGACGCAGCCAGCACATAATTTCCCGCATCGGCGCCGCCCAATGCCAGGCCGCTGATCGTGACCGTTATTCCCGTTCCAACATTCGCATCCGCAAAGGTCCCGGTGCCAGTCACTGTCAGGTTGTCGCCGCTGACAAGGCCGGTGAAAGTGACCTCATCATAATTCAATGCTGCGGCTGTCGTTTTGTCATAGGCCTTGTCATTCGCTCTTATACCACTGATGGTGACCGGTCTTTCAGTGATGGAGAAGGAGCAAGTTGGATTCGACGAGGGCAGCTTGTAATTAGAATTGCTAAGGCTCGCCGATGCTGTGTAATTCGTACCGGCATTGGTCTGGCCACCTGTTACCGTCACACTGCAGCTGTCACTGCCGATCAGGCCGCTTGTGATAGTACAGGCAGGAGCATGTTCGTTGCCGTCATAGGGAAAAGACGTTCCTGCCCAGCTGAGCGCGACCTCCAAAGGGGTTATGGTGTAAAGGTAAGACCCAGTTACTGTAACGTACCCATTGGCTGTGACATTATAAAAGATCGTATGAGTGCCTGCGTCCCGAAAAATTGGAAGTGAATCGACGTAGTTACGGCCATCTGTGCCATACCTTATGTACGCATATTCAGGATCCGTGACAGTGATCGGAGGTGGAGACTGTGCCGCGCCTGTATAAGGAGTGCTCTCGTGTGCAGGGACGGTGATAAGGGGCGCCCGTTCCCTGCTGTGAAAATATTTTTTCTCAGACACGTCAATAACTGTATCCGTGTAACTGACGAAGGGAGATCCTTCGATCTCAGATGCACTGCTGTCTGCGCCTGCTTTGACGATGATGTAAGGGAATGAAGGAGTGATCGTGACCGTACCATGGCTTGGATTATGATGCGGACTGTCTCCGGTACCTCTGCCGATCCCATCAGAACTGCCGGATGCGGTAACTGTACCGCCAGATATAGTCACTTGGCCTCCGGCACCGCCCTCATTGAGTCCGTTGCTGGGGTTACCTCCACCGCCGCCGATCCCGGCACCCCTGCCATTGCTGACGGCATTGACCGTTCCGCCGGAGATCGTTACCGATCCGCCGTCACCGCCGGTAGACCAACTGTATGCTCCGCCGATCCCGGCGCCTTGTTCGCTGGAGGCATTGACGGTACCGCCAGAGATCGTTACCGTTCTGCCTGATCCGCCGACCTGACCACCGTAGGCTCCGCCGATCCCGGCGCCTTGTTCGCTGGAGGCATTGACAGTACCGCCAGAAATTGTTACCACTGCGCCGTCTCCGCCACTGAAAGCACTGCGCGATCCCCCGATCCCAGCGCCATAAACGCTGGAAGCATTGACTGTGCCGCCGGTGATCTTCACAATGCCGCCGCTTTGCCCATAGTTGTAGCCTCCCCCACCAATGCCAGCGCCCGTGAAGGATTGTGCTGTGATGGTCCCGCCACTGATGATCACAGTGCCGCAGCCTTCTCCGTTGGTATTAAAAAATGTTCCGCCACCGATTCCGGCACCATAGCTGTTACCCCAGCCACCCGTTAAATTGTCAGCGGTAAGGCTGCCAGTGCTGGCGGCTGTAATGGTCAGTGTCCCGTCTGGTGGTACCCTTAATGCAGCAGCGCTATACTCGTTCATACCTACAAATAGGTTATTTGTGCCTGTGACAGTCAGGTTTAGTGTCGCAGACCCGACATCAATTGGGCTGCCGCCACTGTAATATTGCCTTGCTTCTATATTTGCGTCATTCAGTGTCAGGTTTGCGGTAATCCCCGAAGAGATCACAATACTATGGTAAGTCAAAATCCCCCCCGTAGTGATGGTAAGAGCGGTATCTGTCAGGACCGTCAGGATTCCTTTATTAGCGTCGGTCACATCGTATGTGTAGTCTGTGCCCGCTGTGCCTCCGGTAACTTCAAAGCCGACCGGATCGGTCAGCTTGATGATGTATTCCGCTCCATTAATGGCCAGCGTCAATGTCTCCTCCGAGGCAAATGCCCGGTGGGATGTCACGGTCCAATCCGCGCTGTCCTCATCCCGCGTAACGCTTACCAGGCCGGGATCGCTTGACACCACCGACTTGACCGTGCCGGGCAGTCCAAGCGCCGACTGTATTACGGAAAGCTTGACGGAATCGCAGCCCGGAAGGACATAGTTCAATTCATTGTAGGCAAACACGACCGAGTAATACGAAAAGCTGTCTGTCTCGACTTCACAGGTGACCTCACTGAAGCCTTCCGAGACGGAGACGCCCATCTTTTCTGACGCATGATAGACATTCACGTCATCATAGTAAGGGACGTCATCGGTCTTGAAGGATACCGACACTTTCCCATAGGACGTGTCCGGTTCGATCTCCTTGCCCCCGGCATCAAATATTTTGATGTCGAAGGAATACCGGGCTGCTATATTTTCTTCACTCGTAATTCCAAGGCTTTCCACCGAAAGTGCAGACCCACCCGGGAATACCCCCTCGGGAGCGGTAACGGTGACGATGACGCCGTCAACCGTCATGCTTTCATTAAAAGCAGCGGACATTTTTTCCGTCTCAATGACGTCCGTCTGTATGGTTTCTTCTATTACAGGATTTGTTTCTAGCTCCGAATCCGCGCTTTCTTCGGTTCCTGAAGTTGCTCCTCCAGGGGCACTTTCGAGTTGCAGCACCTGCGCTCCTGACTGGAAGGCGTCCTTCTCCGCGAATACCAACACTGTACTTGTACCTGCGCACAGCACCATGACAGCCGCCAACAACACGACAGAATATTTTTTAAGTCCACTGCCGATCCCGCGTCCTGTTCTCTTCATCTCACCTTGCCTCCTTAATGCCTCAATACAATGAAAAAGGTGGATTTATAATATCAGCTTATCTTACCAATATTTTACAATATTTACTTCGAAATCGACATTTTTGTTAAGCGCAGTTTATGTAATTCAAGGCTCAAATGTTCAAGATTGAAAACCGCGCTCGCTCAAGGCCAGAAGCGCACACGAATAAGGCCACTAGCTGAACTGAACCTCAAGCGAAAGCTTAGGCTTGCCTGAACCTGGGTTCGTCCATGCAATCATTTGGATAGCATGATTATACTGGAAGACTCCGATTTGGCTTCAGATGAATCTTATACTCAGGCAAATTTCCTTTGTATCCATCAGCAATTGGAACGGGATCTATACACACAACATTCACCAGTACAACCGATATGGCAAACGCAAGGGCAAGAAAACTTACGGTCCGGATGAAGTCATCCGGGTAGACGGAGCCATCCCCAAGCTGGTGGATGATGTGACCTGGGCGAGAGTGAGTGAGCGCATGGACGCGAATAAGCGCAAGAAGCCGGGGCAGGCAAAAAAGACCCGCGCGAAACGGGTTTACCTGTTATCTGGTCTGATTGAGTGTGAAGAGAGTGTATCTGCCATGCACGGGCAGCCGTCAAAGAACGCCAGGGGATATGAGACGGTTTATTACGCCTGTTCCGGCCGCAAGAAAAAGAACGGCTGCACCATGCGCCCGGTCGAAAAGGACTGGATTGAGAAGCAGGTAGCCGAAGTGGTGTTAAGCCTGATCGACCAGCTGGACGCCCAGGCAATCGCCGACCGATGCAACGAGATCATCAAGGACATGATCCAAAGCCAGTCCCAAGAGATTGATCGCCAGCGCGTCATCATGGCAGACCTTGAAAAGCGCGAGCGGAACCTGATGGAGAACCTGGAGAAGGGCGGCTTCAACCGGGGCATCAGCAACCGCCTGGAAGACATCCAGGAAGGCATTAAAGGGACCAGGATAAGGCTTGACGCGATCACTCCCCGGATTGTGCCGAATTACAGCGTGGACGCAGTTTCTCGGAGCCTGGCATGGGTGAAGGAGGAGATTGCCCAAGGCGGGAGTGTCAGAAAGAGGCCATCCAGGCCGCTGTGGAGGCTGTGGTGGTAGGGGAGAATGAAGTGACCGTAACGATAAAAGCCGGACTGGGTGAGTCCGGCCTGTCTCGTCCCTCCAAGGTCGGAGGAAAGTTGGTTGCGGAGGCAGGATTCGAACCTGCGACCTCCGGGTTATGAGCCCGACAAGCTACCAGCTGCTCCACTCCGCGGTGTAGGTGTTTCCTGGTGCTCGTGGCCGGACTCGAACCGGCATGGATTG
>JAAZGN010000127.1 GCA_012511185.1 Clostridiaceae bacterium | reverse complement strand
AGTTTCACCTGTTCACCTCTGTTTCTATCATTGGCCTTGCGCCAGGCCGGTAGCCTTCAGAGAGGGCAGCGCGCGCTCCATCAGGCTGAGATCGATGATCTGAAAATCACGGTCGATGGCGTCGCAGGTCACCTGATGACTCGCCTTCGCGTCATTGATGATGGACAGAGCCCGCTCCATGTTGACCAGTGAAAAATAGTCCACACCATCCTCCCGTTCGGCAGTCATCATGATCGAACGGTAGGGCGTCTCCCAAGGCTTGACACTGCCCGACAGCGGCGCCGTCAGGACGCGGTGCCCGAGATGGACGCGGTCGCGCGCGCGCAAAAGGACATCCCTGTCACTTGCTTCGGCCAGAAATTCGATGGGAAATTGATCGCCGAGAGTCTCAGCGACCATTGGATTATTTGTCAGGATTAAGAAATACTTGTAGCGTGTTATATCCGTCGATTCACTTTCTGTGGCTCCGCCCATAATCACCGGCTATAATGTAATTTAATAAAATAAGGGTGACAAGCCGTCATTTTGACGAATCTGTTCCACCATCGGACAGGTCGTTGTGTAATAGATGATAACAAGAGATAAAAGCAGAATTCTCGCGATATTCAAAGATATCGCAGGATCCACATTTTAACAGTGTTAAAAAATCTGCAAGCAGCAATTACAAAACTGTATCATTCGATACAGAATTATCGATACTTCAATATCGAAGCTTGGCACCTAGCACAAATTCCAGTTTCTTGAGGAGCCGTTCACGCAGCAAGTCGATGTCCCCGGAGGATAAAGTCTTCTCATCGGAAGCCAGCCAGAAACGGAACATGACAGATTTTTTCCCCTCAGGCACCTGGCTACCCCGGTACTCCTCGACGAATTACACTCGGCGGACATGCGAGGAAACGGCTTCCTCGATCCTTGCCCAAGTGATCTCCTCATCGACGACGATGGACAAATCCTGCTCAACGAGGGGAAAGTGCGGCAGGTGTTCAAAGCGATTGTCCCGGCTGGGTAACGGAACCAGTTTTTCGATCTCGATCTCGGCGACCGCAAGCTGGGTCTGCCGCAAGCCCAGATCATCTGCTGCCCGTGGCGACAGCAGACCCATCCGGCCTATTGTTTCCCCTTCGCTGTCTCTCAGGACCAGCCAGGCGTTTTTGTCCGCCCAGTCGGGTTTTTGGCCATCCTGATCAAAGGACCAGCCGGCGACGCGGCCATGGCGCGGTATTTCAGCAAGGATCCCTTTCAATTTTCTAAAGAGGATTTGGGCATCCTGGCCGGCGACCGCCATGGCCAGTTGTCTGGCCTGAGAAGGCAGCCTCTCTTCTTTGTTACCGGGATGCGAAGCCCCTTTTGCGAAGACTTGCGCCAATTCGAAGAGCCCGAACGCAGCGTAATAACGGGCATTTTGCGTCACAACCTCGAGGATGCCGGGGATGAGCGAAGCGCGCAGCCGGGAGCGGTCGGGTGCGGGCGGTGTCGCCAAGGTCAGCAACCGGCTCCCGTTTTCACCGGCAGCCTCCAGGAACCTGTCTGCTGCCCAAGGGTAGGTGAAAACTTCCTGAAGTCCGGCCCGGATGGCCAGGTATTCCCGGATGGCCCGCTCACTTTCGTAGCCAAGCTGGCGGACCGCTTCTTTCAATTCAATGGCAGGCGGGACGAACTTGAACTGGTCGTAGCCGATCATGCGGCAGACTTCCTCAAGGATATCGTCTTTTATCCCGACATCACCCGTCGCCCGCCAGACAGGTACGGTGACGGTCAAGGTATCATCCCCGTCAAAAGTGCTCTCAAAGCCGAGGGGTGTCAGGGTCTTGACTACTTCGCCGGCTGAGAGCTTCCTGCCTGACCGGATATTCAAAAAGTGAAGAGAAACGGGCAAGCTGAGCGGCAGGGTCTTCTCTGCGTGGTGGTGACCGGCCGCCACAATTCTTGCCTCCGGCTGCAGGTCGCGCATGAGCTCCACTGTCAAGCCCAGGGCCAGGTCGCAACGGGGCGTGTCGATGGCCTTCTCAAAGCGGGAGGAGGCTTCGGTACGAAGCTGGTGGCGCGCCGCCGTCTTTCGAATTCCGATGGCCTCAAAGTTGGCGACCTCCAGCACCATGCCGGAGGTGTCAGGCAGGATGGAGTCGCGGGCCCCGCCCATGACGCCGGCAAGCCCGATCGGCTTGTCCTTGCCGTCACAGATCAACAGGCCGCCTGAGGCCAGTTTCAGTTCGTGGCCGTCAAGAAGTTCCAGGATCTCCCCGTCCAGGGCCAGGCGGACGTGGATGCCGTCCTCGACGTGGTCGCGGTCAAAGGCGTGGGTGGGCTGGCCGGTCGCCAGCATGACGAAGTTGGTGACGTCGACTGGCAGGCTGATTGGCCGCATGCCCACGGACCAGATCAGCCGCTGCATCCAAAAAGGTGACGGTACCGTTTTGACTCTGTCAAAGACGACAGCGTCATAGCGCCGGCAGCGATGGGTGTCCAAGATTTTGACGGTATAGGCTTCGACGTCATCCGGCAGTGAAAAGGTCGGCAGGGGCTTGAGGATCCCGCCATAGATCGCGCAAAGTTCCCGGGCGATTCCGTAATGTCCCCACAGGTCGGGACGGTTGGTCAGTGACTTGTTGTCGATCTCGACGATGAGATCGTCAAGGCCAAGCAGGTCTGCCAGCTCCTGCCCGGGGATGGCGTTGGGGAATTGGGGGGTCAGATCGACAATGATCCGTTCATCTTCGGCAGGGAAGAGGTCTTCCAGATTGATCTCCTGGGAGCTGCAGATCATGCCCTCGCTCAGTTCGCCGCGCAGTTTGGTCTTTTTCAGCTCAACCGGCTCGCCCTGACCGTGCCAGCGCACAAAGGCGCCAGGCGGCGCCACGGCGACCCGCTCCCCTTCATAAAGAGTGGTGCCGCCGCAGACAATCTGGTAAAGGCGGTCCCGGCCGATGTCAACCATGCAGACCGTAAGCAGGTCGGCACCGGGGTGGGGATGGACCGACACGATCCGGCCGGTGACAATGCCTTCGACCAGGCCGGCCGTATTTGAAACTGCTTCCACCTCCACCGTCCGCATGGTCAAGTCGTAGGCCAGGCGTTCGGCGGTCAGATTCTCTGGCAGGTTGGCGTATTGTCTGATCCAGTTTAAAGAGATTTGCATGATGGTCTCCCCCTATTTGAACTGACCCAGGAAGCGCAGGTCGGCGCTGTGGAAGAGTCTGACATCGTCGATGCCGTAGCGCATCATGACCAGGCGGTCAAGTCCGATATTGATGTAAAAGCCGCTCCATATATCCGGATCCAGTCCCGCAACCCGCAAGACATTGGGGTGCGGTGAGCCTCCAGGCATGACTTCGATCCAGCCGAAGTGATGGCAGACAGCGCAACCCCGGCCCATGCAGACCTGGCATTGCATATCGATCTCAAAACCCGGTTCAACGAAGGGGAAGAAGCCTGCCCTCATACGAACCGGCACATCGTGGCCGAAGACACGTTCCAGAATGGTCTCGCCCAGGACCAGACCTGAAGCAAAGGAAAAGTCCCGGTCAACGATCAGGGCCTCGTACTGGAAAAAGGCGCGTTCGTGCCGGGCATCGGTTGCCTCATTGCGGAAAACGCGGCCGGGGTAGACGAAGCGGGCGGGGGCGCCGTACTTTTGCAGGT
>JAAZGN010000261.1 GCA_012511185.1 Clostridiaceae bacterium | reverse complement strand
GAACAGGAAATTTGATTCTTCACTCTCTTTGCCGGATCTGGCTCATTGCCTTCGTGTGACAGCCTGTCCGGCAAATCTTTGTCAATATGACTCGGCTATTGCCGGTCATTTGACGCTAGCAGTAACAGTATCAGAAAACAAATAGACTCCGCCCCTAAAAGAGTCCACACCATTTTTGGTTATTACAATTTAATATTCTTTCTTTGCAATAATCGCCTGGCTAACAGCCAGAGAAAAACCGAGTATGGATAAAATGATCAGAAGTAATCCGCCAGCAAGCAGGTAGGGATTCAAATTAAGTAATTGCCTGATGACGGATTCCACAATTTGGAAATCTCCGCTTAAAATACTCGTTCCAGCTAACAAGACCATGAAGGTGGCGAGCATAATAAGCTGACTTTTTTCTGCACCGAATTTTAGCATGAAGGGTAATTGAAGGGAGGCAAGAAGGAGGGGCAAAGCAGAAGCGGCGATAGAAACTAAAAGTGCCGGACCAATAAATCCCTCCATCACCATCAAATAGGTGAAGGTCAAGACAAACGCTAATAGAGAAAAGAGCAGAGGAAGCACATACTTGCTGCGCACATAATGCTTCCGCAAGATAGGCGTCGTGAAGACGAATTTTGGAAAATCGCATTGAGCCTCGGCGCCCAACGAAACGCCATTGAGAATGATCGGCATATAAACACAGAGAAGAGGTAAAAACAAGAAATTCCTCTGACTAAAACCGTAGGCAACAAGAGCTGACGCGATCAGAAAACTTGCCAGATAGGTGGATTTGGAAGATACAAAGTCTTTATATAAAAGGGCTCTCATTTTTCACTCCTTTGACAAAATAAACCATGATATCCTCAATCGTCGGTTTGCTGAGTTCAATACCTTCTGGCATCAGTTCCCTTTTTACCAGGAGTTCCTGGCCGAAGGCGTGTTTGCGCTGCCCCAGGATGGCATCCGTGGGCAGACTTGCCGCCGTTTCGTCATCGACTGAACAGAGGGCATAATGGTCCTTCAGTTCATCCTTGTGCTCCATAAGCAAAAGTCTTCCCTCATGGAGGAGGGCGATGTAGTCAGCGGCTTTCTCCAGATCCGATAAGACGTGAGAGGAAATCATAACTGCATGCGTTTTATCCTGCAAAAAATCCAAAAGTAAATCCAGGATATCGTCCCTGACTACAGGATCCAGTCCGCTGGTCGCCTCATCCAGGATCAGCAGCTCCGCCTTATGAGAGAGGGCGATAGCCAGGGATAGTTTCATTTTCATCCCACGGGAGAGATTCTTCAGTTTCTCTCCCAATGGAAGCCCAAAGCGTTCGAGATGTTCCTGGAAGGTTTTTTCTTCCCAGGTATCAAAAGAGAAGCGACAAAATCGTCCAACCTCTTTGACAGTCATCTCCCGGGGCAAGTTCAGATCGTCAAAAACTACCCCGATCCGATTCATCAGGCTTGGATTCATTTCCTGGATTGGTTGGCCCCAGAGCATAATCTTCCCTGCATCGGCTCGTAAAAGGCCCAAGATTAGTTTCAGGGTAGTACTTTTACCGGAGCCGTTTTCACCGATGTAACCGACTATACAACCCTGGGGCACGGACAAATCAAGAGGGCCCAGACTAAAACGGCCAAAATGCTTCTCCAGGCTCTTAATTTCAATGACAGGATTATTCATATTCATCTTCCAGGGTCTCCAACATTTGCTTCAAATGATCAAGTGAAAGACCAGCAAGCCTGCCCTCCTTGATTGCCTTCAACATATAGTTTTCGACCTTTCTCAGCTGCTCCTCACGGATCAGCTCCCGATTGCGCAAAGCGACGAAGCTTCCTTTACCCTGAACTGAGTTGATAAACCCCTCCATCTCCAATTCGTCGTAAGCTCGCTTGGTCGTGATCACACTGACACGCAGTTCTTTGGCAAGAAAACGAATGGATGGCAGCTGCCCTTGTTCTTGCAGTTCCCCCGTGATGATCGCAGCTTTGATCTGATTCTTGATCTGCAGATAAATGGGATCACTGCTGGCATTGCTGATCAATATATTCATTGATGTATCCTATTCCTTCGTCCTGCTACAACTGACTATACTGTATATGAACACTATTACAATAGTCAAGCCTGTTCTTTTAGCCATCCATTGCTAGCTAGGCAAAGGCAAGAGCCTGAACGCTTGAGTTAAGAAAGAAAATGCTCCGTTTAGGTCTTGTAATATAATCAATATCGATCGAGTTTCAATATATATATTTTTCGAGGGCAAACTTGCATTATTTATTTGATATACAGCGTCTTAGCATGGAAAACGGGCCGGGGCTTCGAACCACCCTGTTTTTTGCCGGTTGCCCTCTGTCCTGCCCCTGGTGTCATAATCCTGAAGGACAGGCTTACAACCTAAATTCCCGCCTTCCGTGTAGCTAAGAATTCCTCTAACCCCTCAAAAGTTCTGTTACGGTCGCATTACAAACGATGTTGGGGCTTGTATTTTGCGCCAATCATAGCTATAGTTTAGCTATGATTGACACAGACAAAAAACTCATCTATCAGGAACGTCAAAACGGGATCATCTATGTCTATGAAATGCTGGATCATTACTGGGACAAGGAGAAGAAGCAGGCGCGTACTAAGCAAGTTTATCTTGGCCGCCTTGATCCAAAGACGAATGAACTGATCCCAAAGAAAAGTCTTGGAGATCAAGCTGGTGCGGCCTTGGATCAAGCAGTCACTGCCCACACGACCGTCAGTGGCCCTGCCATGCTATTTGGAGAGGTCGACCGCAAGATAGGTTTATCCAAACAGTTGAAGAAGGTTGCTCCTTGCAGCTGGCCGGAAATATTATCTTTAGCCTGGTATCTCCTGGCAAGCAAGGGGGCCCTATGTCACGCAGCCTCCTGGTGCGAAAATCATGAGGCCCCCTCCGACAGGAACCTGAGCAGTCAACGCATCAGTGAATTGTTGGAATCCATCACAGAAGATGATCGCCAGACCTTCTTTGATCTTTGGGGTAAGTCCATCGCCAGTCGTGACTATCTTTGCTACGACATAAGTTCCATCTCTTCCTACTCAGAGCAGAATGAATATGTCCGCTATGGCTATAACAGGGATGGCGAGCGATTACCACAAATTAATCTGGGCCTGATCTATGGCCAGCAAAGTAAGTTACCGGTTCTTTATCGTCCGCTGCCTGGTAGCATTAATGATGTCTCAACCTTGGAGAGTTTGCTGGATCAATTGGCCAAGTTAAATTACCCCACGCTTCACTTTGTGATGGATCGGGGATTTTACAGTAAGAAGAATATTGATGATTTAACCGAAAGCAGGTACAATTTCACCCTTGGTGTGCCGGCGCATTTGAAGTGGGTCCGAGAAATCATCGACGCCGACAGAGATCTTATTGACGGTACAGCGGGATACCATGAGCATCAGGGACAGGTAGTCTATGCTCATACTCGCCGTTTATCCTGGGGCGAGTGCAGGAGGCGCCTTTATCTTCATCTTTACTTTGACCCGGAACAAATGGCACGTGATCGGATTCAGTTCGATCAGGACCTGGCTATCTATCGCAATGAACTGCTCGAGGGTAGGCGTCTAGCTGAACATGAGGAATATTACGAACGCTTCTTCAGTTGGAAGACTACACCCAAGCGGGGCCTGAAGATCGAATTCAAGCATGAGGCTGTAAGAGCAGCCAGGAAACAATACGTAGGGTTCAGCGCTATCTTGACGTCCAAATTAAAAGATCCTTTGACGACCTTGGATATATATCGGCAGAAAGATGTCATTGAAAAATGTTTTGATGATCTGAAGAACGAGCTTGATTGTAAGCGCCTTAGGGTTCACCTTTCATCGCGCATGCAAGGTCGTCTTTTTGTCCAGTTCATTGCCCTCATTTTGCTCTCCGCCATCCGACAGACAATCAAATCCAAGATGCCAAAGTCAAACTATTCGGTCAGGAGCCTTCTTTGGGAACTTGAGTCCTTAACGACCATTCATTACTCCGGTAGATACAAAAATAAAATGAGCCTGATGACCAAGGCTCAGCGCGAAATCTTTGATGCTTTTGACATCGTCACATCCACCTAGCTATAAATTTACGGGAATTTAGGTT
>JAAZGN010000126.1 GCA_012511185.1 Clostridiaceae bacterium | reverse complement strand
GGGAAGAGATCCCCCAAAAGACCGGCCAGCATACGGCTGGTCGAGGGGGCATAGGCGGAATGCTTGACAATGCTGCAATTACCGGCCGCCATGGAGGCGACCAGGGGAGTCAAGGTCAGTTGGACCGGATAATTCCAGGGTGACATGATCAGCGCCACCCCGTATGGCTCGGGCACAATATAACTCCTGGCCGGCTTGAGCACCAGCGGCGTTTTGACCCTGCGCTCCCTGATCCATCGGGGGAGATGCTTGTTCAGGAAGCGCAATTCCGCCAGGACAATCCCCGTTTCCGTCATATAAGTCTCAAAAGGTGATTTATTCAGGTCTTCCTTGACTGCCTGGTTGATATCATGCTCATGCTTGAGCAGACTGACCTGCAACCTTTGAAGGCAATCCTGGCGGAAGGCCAGGGGGCGGGTTTGGCCGCTTTGAAAGAAGTCTCTTTGTCTTTGAACCAGCTCATGCGCTGAAGCTGTCTTTATTTTATCTTGCAAACTTGAATGATCCATCCTGTCACTTTAACTTAACTCGATGATTCTTCCCGGCAGATGCCCTAACCTGTATGTTGTTTCAAAAACTTCAAGCTTGTCTGATCGAAACCTTCCACGTCCTCGTAAATCGGCGCATGGGCACATCCTTCAAAGACAATCAGTTGAGAACCTTCGATGGCGTCCTGCATCTCTTTGGCGAAGCGGGTGGAGGTGATCAGGTCATGGCGGCCAAAGGTGATCTGGGTGGGCGCCTTGATCCGCTGCAGCTGTTCCTGGGCGTCATGGGTGATCACGGCATCGGACTGGCGGATGAAGGCATCCAGGGGTTGCGCCGGCCGGCCCCGGACGAAGTCAGAGAGCGCTTGAATATAGTCCGGTTTTTCGGCGTAAAGCTCAGGGGTGAAACACCAGGGAAAGATTCCTGCAATCACCATCTCTGTTACACTGCCCAGGCCTCTGGCCATAATCTGCCAGCCTTCGACCACTGTTTTGAGGAATGGATCGGTCTTGGGCCAGCCGCTGTGGAGTGAGAGTGACTTGACCCGGGATGGATATTTTGCCGCCAGCCACATGCCTGTGGCGGCTCCAAGCGACAGGCCGGACACGTGGGCCTGATCAATCCCCAGGACCTGCATGAAGGCGGCGATATCGTCCGCGAACAGCTCCATGGAATAGCTCCCCTCCGGCTTGTCTGTCATGCCGGCACCCCGCGGGTCGACCGAGATGCAAGTGAATTCCTTGGCATAGTCGGCCACCTGAAAGGCGTAGCAGGCGTGGTCAGCCGCCAGGTAAGGGATGAGGATCAGCGGTTCGCCGCTCCCTTGTTGATCGTAATTCATGGTGATTCCGTTAACTTTGACTTGAGGCATAGGTGTCTCCTTTCAGTCTGCGCGGGTATGCGCTGCCGATATGATCAGACGGCAAACCGGATGGCTTGTCATCGGATGACCTTGGAGAGAAAAATTGCGCAAAAGAAAGGCGGGCTCTCAAAAAAAGGCCAGCCCGCCAATGATAAACCGTTTCAATCATGGTCTCCTGCCCTTCCATGGCTGCTTATTCCGGGAGGAACTCGCAGGGCCTCGGCATCCGGAGCATCTCACAAGAACGACGTGTTCCCTCTTCTTCAATTCTACCGTCTTTTATTGATCGCGCAACTGCTACTGCAACCTGCCGTTCAGTCGGGATCTCTGTCAGCGAGAAGTTTTCGCTCCTTTTCCCTGATCCGGTAGGTCACCAGGATCTCCTTGCCACAGGAAGCCGCCCGCGGGCAGGCGCCGCAGGAGACAGGGCAGGGATCCCCTCCCTGTTCCCTGCTCAGGT
>JAAZGN010000125.1 GCA_012511185.1 Clostridiaceae bacterium | reverse complement strand
GTATTATCACTTCGCAAGATGTTTCACATTTTTTTGTGAAGTGCGATCGGGGCAGATTACTCTCCTGTAAACAGGCTTGACCGCCTGAAGTCTGTTATCTTCGAAACAGAACCGCTGTAAGCCTTGTGTTACATTGGCGTCACTCAAATGAGCGATTGTCAGCACGACTGAAAGGAGATGGGAAAAAGTTTTTTGAACAAATCATCGGAGCTTTCACCGGTCGCAACAGAAGAACGCGCCACCGCCAGGTTTGCATTGGTATCACGCTTGGCGCGCTCGGAGGTGCTGTCCTTGGACTCTTGTTCGCCCCCCAATCAGGGAAGGAAACACGTGAACAGATCGCGGATGCCACTGTCAAAGGCGCCAAGGCGGTGAAAGACTATTCCGTCAAGGCGGGTAAAGCCATCAAGGAAAAAGCGGAAGAGACAGCAGAAACAGTTGCTAAAAAAACTCGCGGACTCGCCCGTGAAGCCCGCATCAAGGAAAAAGAAGCTGCGAACAAAGAGGGCGAAGAGGAAAAGAGCGACGCGTAAAGAGGTGACGGCAAGGGAGCGGAAGCTCCCGGTCTTCACAAGGAGAGGAGTCCATTATGACTGTCATGCTGCTTGAAGCCAGCATCCCGCTAAGCGTGCTCTTATATGTCGTACTGGGTCTTGCCGGAACGGTGGCCCTGGTCGCGCTTATTATCTTCCTGTTCAAAGCCGCGGCGGCGGCAGGGCATATAGGCAAACTGGTCAGGGAAATTTCACCTGATCTGGAAAAAACAGTTGAGAAGTTGCCCTCCACCGTGGGAAATATCGAAATCATAAGCGGTAACCTGGTCGATGTAACCGACGAGTTAGCGGATTTCACACCCGGACTGCTCGATGATGTTGAGGCCGTGTTGGACGCTCTTGGCTCGACAACCGAAGCTCTTTCATCCGTCATTACCGGGCTGACGGACGGCGTGTCCTCCCTTTTTGGCGGTAAGCGCCGCAAGCCGGCGGGGAGTAGCACGACGCAACAGATTCTCACCATCGCTGGCGCACTGCTCGGCCTGATGAATAAAGGCAGGGACAAGGACACAGCCAAGAAAAAGAAGAAGAAAAAGAAGAAATGATTTGAAGGGCTGGCACAAAAATGTGACAGCCTCTTTTTAATTTGGCGTTGGCGCCTTTATAAAAGCTGTTCCGAATTGCAGTATCGGCAACGGACAAGTTGCCCCTTGTACCCCGACAGGGGAGCCGGGCAGTTCCTGCATGATGCGACGGCACTTTCCCTCTCCGGTTCTTTTTTTGCGTCCATGCCCAGCGACTGCCGGAAGAACCCGATCGTGTCTTTGACCACCTCCGCCAAATAACCTGCCCCCTGCAGGGCCATCGGATAACCGGCTATATCGGCATGAAGCGGCTTGCCCGTCAGCAACTGATTGATGCTGTTGATGAACTGCCAGACACGATGGCGCGTATCACTTTGAAGCCGGAAGGAGACCAGGCCGTAATCGAAAAAGATCTGGAGTTGAAGACTGCCGTCGTCGGCCGGATTGGCCAGAAAAACCTGTGCCCGGTCATCCACTACCTTGATTCCATCGACCAGGTATTTGTTGATGCCCTTCACCTTACCGAAGAAGCCCTTGCTGATGTGAAACAAGTGCAGATTGGTCAGGATCAGCTCAACTTTGTAGGATTGGCTGCTGCTTGACGATGCACCCTTGATCTGGACCATGATGCTTTCGTATGGTTGCAAACCGAGGTCTGCCATCCTGTGCTCCTCCTTCCAAACAATCCCCGCCGAAGGACCGGCGGACATGGTCAGCCGTTGTTCATCATTTTATTCCATAATGAGCATGTATCAAAGAGCTGTCTCATCCCTGGCCTTGGACCGCCGCCCAAAAAGCAAGGTGGACCAGCCTCATCCTTCTGCTATCCTTAATAAAAGATCCCGCCTGTTTTCCCGGTTGGAGGTTACCAATGGCACGGACAATCCCCCCAATTCTCTCACCCCACATCAGGAGCAATGCCGAAAGGAAAATTTTCCAACTCTTTGAAGAGGCGGAAGGGACAGAAAACTGGGTCGTCCTGCACTCACTGGGTCTTACAG
>JAAZGN010000124.1 GCA_012511185.1 Clostridiaceae bacterium | reverse complement strand
GAGGCCATGGAAGCCCTGAAAAAGGAGCTGACCGGAGTTGACCTGGCCATCTACCTTTACGATTACGCCTTCTTTTCCATGATCGCCTACCGCTCCAAATTCAACTGGATCAAATACAATGAACCTGAAATTTATGCCAAGGCCAAGCGCTATGTCTCCCTGACGGGCTATTTGAACTTGAAACTGTGCGGCGTCTTCAAAGATGCCCGCGGCATGCAGGTCGGCTATGTCCCTTACCAGGCGAAGAGGCAGGACTGGTACCGCATCAAAGGTGTCTTCAAGTTCATGGGGATCCGCCGCGACCAGCTGCCTGACCTGGTTCCCCTGGGGGAGGAGATCGGCAGGATCACGGAGGCGGGACATGAGGCCAGCGGTTTGCCGGTCGGCCTGCCCGTCATCGCGTCAGCCGGCGACAAGCAGTGTGAAACCCTGGGCGGCGGCGTATTCGATCCCTCCCAGGCCGTCATCAGCTACGGAACCATGGCGACTTTGGGCACGACCATCATGCACCATATTGAAGATAAGAAATTGAAGTTTTACACCTTTGCCAGCTGCGTCCCCAATGCCTGGAATCCCGAATACAGCATCTACCGCGGCTATTGGCTGGTGACCTGGTTCTGCCAGCAGTACGCCAAGGAGAGCGGCATGCCCGAGTTTCTGGACCGGATGAATGAAGAGGTCGTGAACGTGCCTCCCGGCTCCAACGGACTTCTTGTCTTTCCCTTCTGGACCATCCACCCCGGCTTGTACCCCCACGGCAAGGGCATGATCGCGGGCTGGGTCGACCGCCATACTGAGGTCGACCTCTACCGGGCCATTTTGGAGAGCATCGCTTACGCCTTGCGGGAAGGGCTGGAACTGATTGAGGCCAAAAGCAGGACTAAAGTTCAAAAACTAACCGTTGTAGGCGGAGGCAGCAAGTCGGACGCCGCCATGCAGCTGACGGCTGACATCTTCAACCTGCCTATAATACGCCTGGTAAGCGGAGAGGTCAGCGCCATCGGGGCGGCCATCAACGCGGGGATGTGGGCGGGCTTCTACCAGTCCTATGAGGAGGGGGTCAGGGCCATGACCCACGAAGAGCGGGTTTTTTGGCCAGACGCCAGAAATGTTGCTGTTTATGAAGACATCTACAACAAGATCTACAAGAAGGTGTACAGCAGCAATGAGAAATTGTTCAAGGAGCTCGAACGCTATTCGGGAAAAAGCCTGGAGTAACGTATGCCACGCTTTGGCGTCTTGAAGGGTATAGAGCCTTCATGGTGTTGCCCTTTCTTGCTTGGAGTTAAGGCATACGGAAAAAGGAGAGAAAAAATGAAAAAGAGAACTCGTATTGTCATCCTTGTGACTGCGCTTCTTCTGGTTGCGCTGACCGGTACCGGGTGCGCCATGGGGATGTCCAAGGATTCGGCTCCCCGGGAACCAGACAGCTGGCAAGGGGGGGACGAGTGGGGCGAGGATGCTTCCGGCGACTATCCGGGGATCGTGCCCTCCGCTCCCGATTCGCCCCTGCCGCTTCCTCCCGGCGAGATTGAGCGCAAGTTCATCCAAAACGGTGAACTGGCCCTGCGCAGCTCGGATATAGACAAGACCTACGAATCGCTGTCAACGCTGACCCTGCAGCTGGGCGGGCGGGTCGTTTCCTATGAACAGCAGACATCGGGCGATGTCAGGTGGATCACCATGCAGGTGGCGGTCCCCTTCGGCAAGTTGTCGGAGTTCATGGAACACACGGCGGAAAATGTCACCAAGGTGGAGAACAAGCTGGTCACCAGTGAAGAAGTAACTGAATCGTACTACGACACCAAGACCAGGATCCAGTCGACCGAGGAGCTGATTTCCCATTACCGGTCCATGCTGACCAAGGCGGAGACCATTGAGGAAACACTCATGGTCCAGGAACACATCGATGATCTGACGGTCTCACTGGAGAGCCTGAAAGGCCGGCTGCAGCTTTTGGACAGCCTGACCCGCGAATCCAAAATTGACATCACCATCCGCATGGAAACCGACCCGACCATCACCAGGCGGGAAGTGACCTGGGAGACACTCAAGTGGTCTGACGTCGGCTACCTGATGAAAAGTGCCGTTCAGCGTGTGGG
>JAAZGN010000123.1 GCA_012511185.1 Clostridiaceae bacterium | reverse complement strand
CTTTCACCAGCTCTTCGAGGGACTGCCGGTCCGTTTCTTCCTTTACCCTTAAAAAGACCTTGACTGCCTGGATCTGGTAGGGGTGGGGTATCCCGATCGCCGCCACTTGAATGACCTGGGGGATTTCCGCAATGATATTTTCGATCTGCAAGGGATAGACATTGACACCAGAAACCTTGATCATCCGCTTCAGACGGCTGGTGAAGTGGTAGAAACCGTCCGGGTCACGGTAGCCGAGGTCGCCTGTTTTCACCCAGATTTTGCCGTCCTCATGATGGACCAGGGTCTCAGCGGTTGCCTTTTCCTGGTGGAGGTAGCCCTTCATTACGGTCGGCCCTGTGACAAAGATTTCACCAATTTCACCGTCGGGCTTGGGCTCACCCGTTTCCATGTCCGCAATCTTCATTTTCATGTTGGCCAGGGGCAGGCCGATGCCGTTACGGTCGGAGGATACATGGTGAGTCAGGCAGCAGACGGTGACGGTTTCGGTCAGGCCGTAACCTTCCCGCAGACGGGCGGATGACCCGTGTTCAGCCAGGAACCGGTCAAAGCGCTCTTTCAGTTCCGGCGTCAGCGAATCACCGCCGCAGAACATGGCAGTGAAGCATGAGAAATCGATCTTTTTCATGACGGGGTCGTTGAGGATCGCTTCGAAAAGGGTCGGTACGCCGGCCATCAGGGTCGGCTTTTGTTTTCTGATGATGGAGGCCAATCCTTTAGTTGAAAACTGGGGTACCAGGATGGAGCAGGCGCCATTGACCAGCATGGCGTGCATGCCGATGCAAAGGCCAAAGCCGTGGAAGAGCGGGAGGACATCGACAAACGCGTGTCCATGGGGACGGGGCGAATCGATCGGATAACCCAGGGCACTAAAAATCTGACAGGCGATTCCGTTGAAGTTGCGGTCCGACAGCATGATAGTCTTGGCCTCAGCCGTGGTGCCGCCGCTGTGCAAGTAGGACGAAACGCGATCCGGGTCGGACGCTTCCTCCAATTGATGGAGATCTCTGCCAAGTCCTCGGTTCAGCATGTCATTCCAACGGATCCATGCTCCGTCCCGGGGCATTAATTTATTGGCCTTGCGTGCCTTGGTCAGCCAGAGCCCCGCGCGGCTGATGGGATCCGCTGACCGGGCCATGGGAGCGATTAAAATATGCTCAAGGGGTGATTGCGCGCGTTCTTTTTCAACGGGAGCTGCAAGCCGGCCGAGGAAAAGCTCGTGAAAGCAGAGGTATTTGCTTGCTGTCTCTCTGACGATTTCCATGACATTGGCAGCCGGAGCAAGGGGGTGGATCATGTTGCAGATACCGCCGATCCGGTTGACTGCGTAGAAAAGAATGACTGTTTCCGGCGTGTTGGGCATGCAAATGGCGAAAATATCGCCTGCTTCAAATCCCAGTGCCAAGAGGCCTCGTGTACAATCATCGATTTGACAGCCAAGCTCATGGTAGGTCATCCGTGCGCCAAGATAGGATAAGGCCCGTTCGTCCGGCCTTTTCCGGCACATCTTGTCCACAATGGAATACATGGTCTCATCGGGGACTTCGAATGACTCCTGAAAACTTTGATCCACAATGGACGGGTTAGGTAATTGTTTGTACATGGGAACCCTCCGTCCGGTTCTCGGTTGCCGTTTGGCTGGCACCGCAGGGGTTACAATACCAATGAGGGTATTCTACCATTAATAATTGGTATCCCCTATACTTGAGGTGAACAAGGCAGGGAAATGAGGAGGGAATGGCGAAGGTAAAGAAAATGTACGTTTGTGAGGAATGCGGCCACGAAACGAGCGGCTGGCTTGGCAAATGCCCTTCATGCGGCGCCTGGAACTCGTTTTTCGCCATGAAGGAAGCTGCCACAAAGGCCGGAGACCGGTCCGGGAGTTGGCTTCAGCCACAGGAAGCGACGGGGGGGCATGAGTTGATCAATCTCTCCAGTATTCAGGTCAAACAGGAGGTGAAACAAGCAAGTTCAATCGCAGAACTGGACCGCGTCCTGGGCGGTGGCCTGGTCCGGGGATCGCTTGTGCTGCTCGGCGGTGATCCGGGGATCGGCAAGTCAACACTTGCCCTCCAAATTCTAGGCAACTGCGATTTCGCGAATGTGCTCTATGTCAGTGGGGAGGAGTCGGCCTCCCAGATCGGACTGCGTTACGAAAGACTGGGTCTTTCAGATAAAAACATCCCTCTTTTTACGACTACAAAGTTTTCCGCTATCGAAGAAGTATTGACCTTGCATAAGCCATCCGTCGCAGTCATTGATTCCATCCAGACCGTTTACTCGAATGAGCTGCCTTCAGCACCCGGTTCAGTAGCGCAGGTACGCGAGGCGGGAATGGGATTTTTGAGGCTTGCCAAAACGCATGACATCACCATCATCCTGACGGGTCATGTGACCAAGGAAGGAGCCATCGCAGGGCCCCGCGTGCTCGAGCACATGGTCGACACGGTTTTATATTTTGAAGGGGAAAAAGAGAGCCCGCTCCGTATCCTGCGCGCGGTCAAGAATCGTTTTGCCTCGACCGGGGAGATCGGTATATTTGAGATGACGGAAAAAGGACTCCTGTCGGTCGACCAGGCGACCAGCTTGTTTTTGGACGGCAAAGCAAAAAATGTCTCCGGTTCCGTTATCAGCGCCGTACTGGAGGGGACACGCCCTCTTCTGATTGAGATACAGGCTTTAACCGTTCAGTCAAATTACGGAACCCCCATCCGGATGACCCAGGGGATTGACAGGTCCAGGCTGGTCATGCTGATGGCAGTTGCCGAGAAGAAAACAAAAATTGATATGAGTGTGCTTGACGCCTATGTCAACGTGACGGGGGGACTTCGGATCAAAGGGACATCCGTCGATCTTGCCATCCTGGTTGCCCTGCTTTCCAGCCTGCGTGATGAGCCGGTTTCGGTTGACGCAGTGGTGCTCGGAGAGGTAGGGCTCACAGGGGAGATCCGTTCCGTCCCCCGGATTGCTGACTCGCTCGAGGAAGCTTACAGAGCCGGCAGGAACCATTTTGTCATCCCCGCCTCGGCTAAATCCAACTTGCGCCGGTTTGAAAAGAAGGAAGACGTCAAAGTCTATTACGTGAGTGAGTTGAATGAGGCCTATGATTTGCTTTTTTCAAAGGAAAGCAGTTTGTAAAAATGATGGAAGACATGTCCGTGGAAATGATCGCAATATTACTTGCTGCCGGCCGTGGCAGCCGCCTGGGCGGCGGCGGGAACAAGGTGTTCCATAAGATTGGCGGTATTACGATTTTGGAACGCGCGGCACGCTGTCTGTTTAATCACCCTGCGGTCTCCTCCATGATCGTTGTTGTCAGTCCAAGCGAGAGAGACCGTATCGGTTCGCTTCTGGCAGGGTCATTCACCGGTCACCGTTTCTGTGTCGTTTCAGGGGGGGAGACCAGACAGGCCTCAGCCTTGCTGGGCCTGAGGGCTGCAGGGGAAATGGCAGACGAGGCCGGATCGGGAAGGGTCATCGCTTTGATTCATGACGCGGCGCGGTGTTTTCTTCCGGTCGAAACGATCACCGGCCTGCTTGATACAATCGGGCGGTTTCACTGCGGGGCAGCTCCCGCGGTTCCGGTCAAGGACACCATCCGTTTTATGGATGAGACAGGCCGGTCGATCGTTCGGACCATGCCGCGCGAACGTCTGCTTGCCACGCAAACGCCCCAGGGAGCCGATCTTGATCTTCTCTTAAACGCAGCGGAGCTGGCCGAAAAAGAAAATGTCAAGGTCACGGATGATCTGGAACTCTTGATCCGGATCGGCTTTCCTGTGCGCTTGATCAAGGGTGATCCACTCAACATTAAGATAACGACACCGGAAGATATCTTATTCGCGGAGGCTTGTTGCATCACCTGAACCGGTTGATGCCACCGGCGGATCCCCGGCAGTCTTATCCGCGTTTTTTGTGTTAAACTGTCAGAAACAGCAGGAGCGCACACTCAGGTTTGATATTAAATATTTTGCAGGAGGCATCTTATGGCTAAGGCACCGGCGCCGACCACGACGCGTTTGTTCACGACGGTCAACGCCCGTTATTATCCCGTTGAAGGCGTGGCGGATGCATACTGTCTTGACGGCAGATTTCCAGGGAAAAGGGAACTGCGTGCGGTTAATAACACCATTGACCGCGAGGCGCGGGGTTTTTTAGTATCTGTATTCGCCTACCCATCGGACACGCGGTCCCGCCAGCTTACCTGGCAGGAACCCCTCCGGCGACTTGCCGACCAGGTGATGTCCGAGACGGGAGACATTGATACCGATATCAATGACCTGGCCGAAACAGCCCTCGATGTCACGGGCGGCTTGAAACTAACTTAAGAGACGTCTCGCGCGCCTTATTTCGCAGGGGTCACCCTCAGGGACGGCGAGATGGCGGCCGTTACAGTGGGGGAAGGACTGGCCTTCATATACAGGCAGGATGTGCTTTATCCGCTGACCGGCAATGCCGGGAAAATGGATGCAGTTGATCTTTACGGCGACGCAGTTGAGGGAATGGAAGACTTCATCGCAGGCGAGGCCGGAGCCATCCGCTATTCCAACATCGCCCAGGTTGAAGAAGGCGATGTCATCGTCTTGTGCAACGGTGAGATGTTCGATGTCATCGGGCAGAAAGAATTCATGAGGCATCTCACGGAGGCAGAGGATCCCATGGATGCAGCGGGTTTGCTAATGACCGCAGCAGCCTCCCAAATGCCGGGTATTCCGATTCAGGTCACGGTATCCAAGGTTGACAGTATCAAAACAATCGAACCGGCTTCGAAGTTCAGTCTGGGTCGTTTCGCGACCCAGGCTATGGAGCCTGTCATCGCCCCTGCCAAGGAAGTAACGGAACCCGTACTGGCTTCGACTCAACGGTACGAACGGCAAGATATGGTGGATCGTGCCAGGCAACATGCGTCTGAACAGGATGATGGCGGCGGAGCGGACGGAAGGTCCCTGCCGTCTTTGCCGCCGGTGAGCGAAGCCACCGAGCCATTTGAGGCGATCGTCCCGGGAATGGGGCACCATGCCGGTCCGGCCTATCATGATGATTACGAGGACGGTTACTCTTCAGCCGATACGGCAGCAGGCTGGGACACCCTGGCAAGTGGCGGCTATCATGAAGACAGCCCGTCCTTGGCTGGAGAGGGTGACTTGCCGGTATTTGCCTACTCGACAGCTGCGCAAAACAGAAGCCGGGGTGATTCTGCGCGGTACGACGACTACGACCGGCAGGGCAGCTGGGATACCGGCGACGACCTGGACGGGGCAGGTCGCGATTACGATCCCTATGGCGATTACGATGATTTTGATGACGGCTACGGAAAAAGAAGGAAAGGGCGGCCGGATGGAAAAAGGCGCCTGGTCTTTTACGCTATTTTGCTGGCCATCATTGTCGTCTGTATTGTCGCATTGATCAAGCTGCTGACGGGCGGCAAGAAGCCAGCGGAAGAAACCGAACCGAGTACGAGCACACCGCTTGTTATTCCGGTGGAAACGACCGTGCCGACAACCACAACCGCGACGACGACAACGGAAGCCGGGCCGACCCAACCAGAGGGACAAATTCATCTTGTCGTGGCCGGCGATACCTGGTGGGGCATCTGTTTGCGATACTATGACAGGGCGAGCGAGTCGCTTTGTGAACGGCTGGCCGAGTATAACGACATGAGTGTCAACAATCTTTTCGTTGGCAACAAGGTAGCGATTCCGCCGTTGTCTGAACTCCTGGGCGACTGACCGTTTTTTGCCAAGCGCGCTATAATAAGGCCCGGAAGATCCGGGCCTTTGCACATCAACCAATCCGAAGGAGACCATCCGTGAAAGCCTTAAGCCTGAATACAATCCGCGATCTATTTCTTGACTACTTTGAAAAAAAAGAACACCTCATTTTGCCAAGTTTTTCCCTGATTCCGGAAAACGACCCGTCCATTTTACTGATCAATGCCGGAATGACGCCGCTCAAATCCTGGTTTACGGGAGCGGAAACACCTCCATCCCCCCGGGTCGCGACTTGCCAGAAATGTATCCGGACCCCCGATATCGAAAGAGTCGGTATAACAGGACGGCACGGCACTTTTTTTGAGATGCTGGGCAATTTTTCCTTCGGCGACTATTTCAAGAAAGAGGCCATCGAGTGGGCCCTGGATTTTTCATTGAATACCTTGGGCCTGCCGATGGAAGATATTTATGTGACCATCCATATCGAAGATGAGGAAGCCTACAATCATTGGATCCGTGCCGGCATTCCGCCTGAGAAAATTTCTCGTTTCGATGAAGACAATTTTTGGGAGCACGGGACGGGACCCTGTGGACCCTGCTCCGAGCTTTTCTTTGACCGCGGGGAGAAATATGGCTGCGGGAGTCCTGATTGTGCCGTTGGATGTGATTGTGACCGCTATGTGGAGTATTGGAATCTGGTTTTCACCCAATTCAATAAGCTGGAAGACGGTTCCTATGTACCGCTTGAGAGGAAGAATATCGACACGGGAGCAGGCTTGGAGCGGATCGCTGCCATTATGCAGGAGGTGGGTGGAATGTTCGAAGTCGACACCATCCGTGCCGTCCTTGACAAAGTCTGCCTGGAGACATCAACGGTTTATGGTGATTCCGAAAAAAGCGACATTGCTGTCAGGATTATAACTGATCACGTCCGCTCGGCCATGATGATGATTGCTGACGGCATCATCCCGGGCAATGAGGGACGTGGCTATGTACTCCGCCGTCTGATCAGACGTGCCTCGCGCCAGGGAAGGCTGCTCGGCCTTGACCGGCCTTTCCTGTCACCCATTATGCAGACGGCGATCAGTCAGTCCTGTGAATATTACCCGGAGCTCCGGCGCGGGGAGCTGATTATTAAGATTCTGGAAACGGAGGAAAAGCGTTTCGACCGGACCATCCGGCAAGGCATTGCCCTGCTGGATGAAGCCTGCCAGAAAGAAGAGTCCAAAGGATCCGATACACTTTCGGGGGAGGTCGCCTTTCAGTTGCACGACACTTTCGGCTTTCCCTTCGACCTGACGGTGGAAATGGCGGGGGAGAAGGGCTTGGGCGTTGATATGAACGCCTTTGAAAAGTACATGAAAGAGCAACGGTCGCGCGCGCGCGAGGATTTTCTTGAAAAAACCGCGACAGCTTGGGGAAGGGTCGCACTCCCGGACCCGGTGCGTCAGCTGGAACCGACCCGCTTTGATGGCTACGACAGGCTGGACGATGAGGTAACGCTGTGGTTCATCCTCAAGATGAAGGCTGATGGCTCTGCCCTTGTCGCAGTCGATGGGGCGGCGGAGGGTGAGGCGCTTTATCTTGTTACCGGGACGACGCCTTTTTATGCCCAGGGTGGCGGTCAGACGGGAGATACAGGTGTGGCGCGTCAGGATACAGGCCTTGCCGAAATTATCTCAACTGAAAGGACAGGGGACGGGATTATCTTGCATCAGGCCAAGGTAATCGAGGGCACTTTGCGGGCAGGGGAACCGGTCCGGCTCTCGGTTGCCTCAAGGGAACGGCAGGCGGCGGCCCGCAACCACACAGCAACGCATCTGCTTCACGCGGCGCTCCGCTCTATCCTGGGAGAGCAGACGACGCAAAAGGGATCTTTCGTCTCTTCCGAACGGCTTCGTTTTGATTTTCAACACGACGGGCCCGTTCCGCATGAGAAACTGCGGGCCATCGAAACATTTGTCAACCAGGCTGTACTGGATGACCTTCCGGTCACGGTCGAGCTGATGACGGTTGAAGAAGCCAGGGCTTCGGGAGCGGTCGCCCTCTTCGGTGAAAAGTATGATGCCAGGGTCAGGGTCGTTTCATGCGGTCTTCTGTCACGTGAGTTGTGCGGGGGGACCCATCTGACCTCAACAGGGGAGATTGCCCTTTTCCGGATCTTGTCGGAGGCCGGCATCGCTTCGGGGATCCGGCGTATCGAGGCGGTGACAGGAGCCCGTGCACTGGATCAGGCAGCTCGCGACGCCGAAACGGTCTATGAGCTCGGCCAGCATTTGCGTGCGACCAGGGAGGAACTGATGGACAAGGTGACTGCCCTGGAAGACAGGGTTCGATCCCTGCGTAATGAACTGAGCCATTTGGAGCGCGAAAAGCTTGCTCATTCGATTGAAGACCTGAGCGTGAAAGAGCAAAAGATCGGGACATTCCGAACCCTCTTCCATGAATTCCCCGCTTACGGAGCCCGCGAACTGCGTGAAGCAGGTGATCGCTTCCGCGATAAGCTGGGAGAGGATGCTGTCATTGTGCTGGCGGGCAGGGCAGAGGACAAGGTTGTCTGGCTTGCCATGGCGGGCCAGGGAGCCATTGAAAAGGGCATCAAGGCGGGAGACCTGGTCAGGGAAGCCGCCAGGATTACCGGGGGAGGCGGCGGCGGCCGGCCCGATATGGCACAGGCCGGTGGCCGTGATATCGGACGGGTGGGAGAGGCGCTTTCAGCCATCCGCCAGCTGGTCGAATCCGCCGCCGGATAAGAGAAAGGACCGAGCCATGGACGATTGCATATTTTGCAAAATTATCGAAGGAGTGATTCCTTCAAAGAAGGTATTCGAGAATGAAGACCTGGTAGCTTTTGAGGATTTGAACCCGGTCGCGCCTGTTCACGTTCTGCTTGTCCCTAAAAGACATTTTGCCAATCTTTACGAGATGTCATCGACACCACAAGGACTCGAAACTCTCAACAGCCTTTACAAGGCTTTACCTGAGCTTGTGCGCGCCTGCGGCCTGGAGTCGAAAGGCTTCAGACTCATCAATAATTGTGGAGAGAATGCCGGTCAGACCGTCATGCATGTCCACTTTCACCTGGTCGGAGGGATTCCGCTGGGCCCCCGTATCATCTAGCGCAGGTCTGCGCCCTAGTCGATTGCGCGAAGCAGGGTCCGGATTTTGTTTGTCGGATCCAAAAGCGAGGAAAGGGATGCATTGTGATTGAGCGCATCGATAATTAAAGCAACGAAACGTGAAACACTAACATCTCTGTACCAGGGGGCAGCCAGGAGGTCAGGAGCGCGGTAAATCAGGTTGGTACAGAAAACGGCGTCAATAATCCCGTCCTCATGGGCCTTGTTAAAGGCATCGAGGCCATCGGTAAAAAGACCAAAAGTCGCGACGCAGAATATCCGTCTGGCGCGGCTCGCTTTCAATGTCCTGGCGATCTCCATCATGGACTCTCCCGAGGAAATCATATCGTCGACGATGATCACATCACGACCGTCAACGGGTTGACCCAGGAATTCGTGGGCAATGATGGGATTGCGTCCATTTTTTATGACCGTGTAGTCGCGCCGCTTGTAGAAGGTTCCAAGGGGTATACCCAGGACAGATGCGTAGTACATGGCACGGTAGATGGCGCCTTCATCCGGACTGATCATCATCATCTCGTCATGAAAAAAACGGAGATCGGGGAAGGATCGGATCATGGTTTCCAGGACCAGATAGGTTGTGGGAACATTTTCAAAGCCGGAAGTTGGGGTGGCGTTGGCAACACGGTCGTCGTGGGCGTCGAAGGTGATGAAGTTGTCGACACCCAGCTGGTCAAGCTCAATCAGCATATGGGCGCAGTCAAGCGATTCGCGTGCGTTTCTCCGATGCTGGCGTCCTTCGTAGAGATAGGGCATGATGACATTGATCCGGCGCGCCTTGCCCGACGCTGCCAGAATGACGCGCTTGAGATCCTGGTAATGGTCATCGGGGCTCATCATGTTGTAGGAACCGCGCATCTTGTAGGTGACCGAGTTATTGGTCACATCGCAGAGGATATACAGATCATGCCCCCTGACGGTGCTCTCAATAACCGCCTTGCCCTCACCGGATGAGAAGCGGAAGGTATTGACCGGTACATGGAAATCGTCGCGCATGAACCCGGCTGAGATTTTGCCAGGCAAGGCTCCCGACAGATAGTCTTTTCGACGGGCGATCAAAGCGTTGTTAACTTCCGAAGAGAAATTGATCGCACCTTTCAGGGCAATCAGGGCGACAGGCGCGATGGGCGTCATCGGATTATTTCCGTACTGATCATAGGTATAATAGTTCGCGTCACTTCGTTGAAAGGCTTTTTGGAATTCTTCAGGTGTCATTTCATTTCTCCAAATCCTCAGCGTCCGGCAAAATCCGAAAAAGAAAGCTGCCTGTCCTCAATATCATCGACCTCTTCCCCGTGCAAGGAGCGATACCCTCCCTGTCTGAGCAGGGCGTCGATGCGGGCAGCCGGGGCCAGGAGCCTCGACAGGGAGGCGTCATGGTTTAAGGCAGAGATGAGCAATGCCAGGTCGTCTGCCATGGGGATATCGGTATACCAGGGCGATGACAAGACTTCCGGCGGCCTGTAGGACATATCGGTGGAAAAGACGCGCTCGATAATTCCGCTTTCCCATGCCTGCCTGATGTTATCAATTCCCTCCGTAAACTGGGTATAGGAGACGGAGCAGATGATACGGTTGGCGCCACGTGATTTCAGTTCGCCGGCGCTGGCAACCAGGTCCCTGCCGCTGTCAAGCATATCGGCCACAATGATGACATCTTTTCCCTCAACAGAATCACCGAGGTAGGTCCTGGTCGTCACTTGACGAAGCTCATCGCCCATGTACCGGAAATCCCGCCGCATGTAGAAGATACCAAGGGGCACTTTCATGGCCGACGCGAAAAATATGCAACGGTTGATACTGACTTCATTGGGACTTACGATCATGAGCGAATCGCTGTCGATCTTCAAGCCCGGAATTGTTTCAAGAATGGTGCGGATACTCTGGTAGGAGGTGGGAAAGGATTCGAAGTTTGAGTTGGGGACGGCGTTGGCGACACGGGAATCGTGTGCGTCAAAGGTGATAAAATTATCGATCCCCAGACTGAAAAGGTAACGAAGCATGGCACCGCAATCAAGCGATTCCCTTGCAGATCTTCGAAACCGTCTCCCCTCAAAGAGGAAGGGCATGATCACATGGATTCTGGCAGCGGAGTCGCGCGAGGAAAGGATGAGGCGGACAAGGTCAAGGAAGTGCTCGTCCGGGGCCATCGACACATCGACGCCATATCGACTATAATAGGCGCCGTAGTTAAGGACGTCGGTCAGGATGAAAAGATCGTGGCCACGGATTGAATCAATGATTTGCGCCTTGCCCTCGCCGGAGCTGAACCGTGAGAGATCGACTTTTATCCGGTACTCCCCCCGGACGTAACCGGGAATATCGAGTAGCCCGGGATTTAGTCTGGCAGACTCCTGCCGTCTTAAGCCGAGTTGGTGGTTGATGCGTTCCGCTAGCGCGGGGTCAAGCTGCTCCGTTATCAGGCCAATGGGTCCGTTCGAGTCAAGGACAGGTTCATCTCCGAAAAGGTTTTTTACGGACTGATCGGCCGGAAAAGCAAGGTTAGACATACAGGATCCTCCGGTAGAACAAGTATAGCAGATGAGGGAGGCGGCGTAGATGGCAAATGGTAAAAAAAGAAGAAATGAAACAGCGGGTATTGCCTATGTGGCTGCGGCCTCGCGTGAGCAATTTCCCAAGCCGGCCAGGCGAGAAATCGTTTTCGCCGGTCGTTCCAATGTGGGCAAGTCCACTCTGGTCAATGCGCTCAGCAAGCGAAAGAACCTGGCAAGAACCAGCAAGACGCCGGGGAAGACCCGGCTGGTATTTTTTTATGATGTCTCGCCTGACTTCTACTTTGTTGATCTGCCGGGTTATGGCTTTGCCAGGATATCGCAGGGAGAGAAGGAGGCCTTTTCCCATGTGACGGATCAGTATTTTGAATCGGACAGGCCGGTTGCGCTCGTGCTGGTACTGATCGATATTCGCCGGGGCTTCGGGGAAGCCGACCATCAAATGCTGGAATACCTGAGTCACTACGATATTGACTGGCAGGTGATCCTGACCAAGGCCGACAAACTATCGAGACAGCAGACCGTCAAGGCGGAACAGGAGGCCATGTCGGTGATCCGCCAATACGCCCGTGAAGGCAGGCTGACCCTGACACCTCTTTCCGTTTCAGCCGGAATGAATCCCAGAGACGCGCGTATGAAGTTGTTGGAAGAAAGGATTACTGAACTGACCGGAGGTGCGTTCGCGTCGATTTGACACAGGGCTGAAGGGTAAAGGGAAAAATAAGCCACAATTAGCTCATGCCGGTCTGGATAATTCAGACATGGCTGAATGGTTGAGAAGGTGGGAGGTCAGTCAGATCACCGTGCTGCAGCCGGGAGCGGTCTGTTTTGTCCTGCTTGTCGCTTTTTCATTTCTGACAGGTTACCTGAAAATCGCGCGGTGGGAAGGCCGGGTACCGGCGGGAGTGATCGGCTTTTCGGGACTGGTTGTTGAAGCAGGCAACGCATTGCCCGGCGATCCGCAAGGTGTGCGGGCGCAAAAAATCCGCCTGTCCGATGGGACGCCTGTAGTAATCTACACCGATCTTCCCGCACGCAAAGGTGACCAAATCGAGGGGCGGGCCCTCTTTGAGTGCGCGGAGGGCACGCGTAATCCCGGTGGCTTTTCAGAACGCAACTGGCTTTGGTCCAAAGGGGCTGTATGGATCGGGCGAACAGGTACCTACCGTCTTGTCCCGCGCCAGGGGGTTCTGCTGTGGCTCAGAAGGCTGCCCAACCGGATCCGCGATTATGTCCGCCAGCATCATTTCCCCTTATGGGAGAAAGGCTGTGGCCCCTTGCTCCTGTCGCTGGTTGCCGGGGATACACGTCTGCTCGATGACAGGCAGACCTTTTTTCTTCGCTCTTCCGGTCTTTCACATCTGACCAGTATTTCGGGAACCCATCTGATCTTTCTTCTCAGTCCGGTATTGTGGATGACACGTAAAACGCGGCTATCCTACCGGGCCAGACAATGGATCACCCTCCCTCTGATTCTGCTGCCTGGCGTCTTGAGTGGCTGGAAATGTGGTATCAGCCGGGCGTCACTGACCATTTTCGCATCAAGGCTGGATCTGGTCACCAGGCGGCGCCGTGAAATATTCAACCTCCTTTTCTTTGCCGGATCGGTTATGTTGGCCATCGATCCCTACGCGCTTTTTGACAGCTCCTTTTGGATGAGCCTGTCGGCGGCCGGCGCTGTTTCCTGCACAGCGAAGAGACTTGCCAAGCGGCCGGACCCGGCGGCCGGTTCAAAAGGGTTGAACGCCCTGATGTTTTCTGCGGCAGCCCAGCTTGTCATCCTGCCTTATCAGATCATGACGGCGCCCGGTATACATCTGTTGGCGCCCTTTTTGAACATGGCTGCCCTGCCCTTGGCTGCCTGGCTGATGGCTGTCACTTATCCCGCCATTTTCATCTTGTCTCTGCTGCCCCGTTCTTCAGCCGCTTTCAATCTCACTGTCCGTTTATTTACCGCTCTCCTGACTCCCGCAGCTGATCTGCTCTTAGGGATGTCACATCTGGTTGCCAAGACGCACGACGCTTTCATCTCCCTGGGCTGTTGTTTGCTCCTGGTTCCTCTAATAGCCTGCTTTGCCTGGTATCTTCCAAAAAGAAAAAAGAGCCTTCTGTCGCTAACGATCTTTGTGGCCGCCGCCCTCGTCTGGCTTGCCGCTGTCCGCTTCGCTGCTTTTTCTTCCAGGGGCGCCAAGGTTGTTTTCCTTGATGTAGGCCAGGGCGATGCGACTTTGTTTATCACGGAAAGCCGTCAAACGCTACTGATCGACGGTGGAGGTAAAAAATGCGGTTACAACACAGTTATCCCGGCAGCAAGGATGCAGGCGCTTAACCACATCGATCTTGCCATCGTCACACATGCCCACAGCGATCATGCGGCTGGAGTCGCGGAACTGATTGATGCCGGTTTTGTCGGACATCTTTGCCTGCCCGCGGTAGAAGGGGACAGCCATGCAGACTCCCTGCATGAGGAAGACTTGACTTCCTTTCTGCTGGAATTGTCAGATAAATCGCAGGTGCCGGTTACGCGTCTGCGGGCAGGTGACGCCATCCGGCTTGACGATTGTCTGATTGAGGTATTACACCCGGACACACGGCGCGGCCTGGT
>JAAZGN010000122.1 GCA_012511185.1 Clostridiaceae bacterium | reverse complement strand
TCCGCTGCTGTCCAGGCTGGAAAGGAGCAGCAGATCCGCGATCAGACGCTCCATCCGGATAGAATCGTCATAGATGCGCTCGATATCCGCCTTGATTTCCACAGGCTCTTTCTCGTTGATACCCCAGTCAAGCAGTGTTTCCGAGTAAGATTTTATGGTCGTCAAGGGCGTCTTCAGTTCATGCGAGACATTGGCGACGAAGGCTTTTCTCCGCTCTTCCTGTCTCATGATATCCGTGAAATCCTGAACCGTCACTACATGGCCGCCAAACCGGCCCCTGCTGCTACGCACGGGGTGGTGCTGGCACACCAGCCGCAGGAGGCGGTCATTCAGGCTGACCTCTCCTGTGATGATCTCACTGCCCAGATAATGAGCCGCCCGCATGCCGTTTTCTGTCCCGTAGCGATCAAGAAAGCCGGAGAGCGTATCCGGGACAATAGTCAGCCACTCTGAAGCCACCGGGTTGGTCGCAATAAGGCGGTTATCGCTCCCGTAAGCAACAATACCAATGTCGAGGGAGGCGAGAATTGCCTGCGATTCGGTCCGCTCGTTGGCGATCCGGTGCACGGTACGCATCATGTCCTGACCCTTGCGTCGCTGCTCCCGCCTGCTGTTCCACAACACGGCTGGAATGACAAGGGTGGCTGTCAGGGCAGATGACAACAATACAAGTTGAAAGGGTGTCATTGAAGTTTAGTCGGTCTCCGAACCCTCGAGGTCGCGGCTGAAATAATAGCCCACGCCCCGTTTCGTAAGCAGATAACGGAATTTTTCCGGATCCGGCTCAATCTTTTCCCTGGCACGCCGGACGGTTACGTCCACGGTACGAACATCGCCGTAATACTCATAATCCCAGACGTTTTCCAGCAACTCCTCACGGGTAAAAACCTGGCCGGCGTGACTGGCCAGAAAACGGACGAGTTCATATTCGCGCAGTGTCAGTTCGACCGGCTCGCCGTCAACCGTCACCTGATAGGCGTCCTGATCAATAACGATCCCGCCGATCCGGATCGCCGAACCATGTTCTCCACGATCCTCCTGCAAATTGACACGCCGTAACTGCGCCTTCACCCTGGCCAGTACCTCCCGGATACTGAAGGGTTTGGTGATGTAGTCGTCAGCGCCCAGCTCCAATCCCAGGATTTTATCTATTTCCTCGCTTTTCGCTGTCAGCATGATGATGGGAACTGTCGAGTTCCGGCGTATGGTTTTACATACATCGAAGCCGTCAACCCCCGGCAGCATACAGTCGAGGAGAATGAGATCGGGATTCCTGGACGCGGCAAGCCTGAGCGCTTCTTCCCCATCATAAGCTGCCAACACCTTGTATCCTTCCCTTTCAAGATTGGAACGCAAGATATTGACTATGTTGGGTTCGTCATCCACAACAAGTATTCGAAGACTCACAGGCACCTCTCCTTTCGTCCGCTGTATCCCGCGGCAAGGGTCATTCAGCTTCTTCAAACAGGCCGGTATCTGACAGCGCCTCCCAATCCGCAATTACGGTCACGTCGGGATGAAGCTGAATAATTGAACCCGGAACACGCGGGGTTACCGGGCCAAAACACGCTTCCGCAACCGCATTGGCCTTCTTTTTTCCACTTGCGAGAATAAGAAGCCGCCTGGCGTTCATAATACCCCGCATCCCCATAGTAATTGCATGGGTCGGAACGTCTTCGCGTCGGTCAAAAAAACGGCTATTCGCCTCGATGGTGTCCTCCGTCAGCTCAGTGCAGTGAAAATTCGACGTAAAACAGTCAGCCGGTTCGTTGAATCCGATATGTCCGTTGGCCCCGATACCGAGCAACTGTAGATCAACACGTCCCATCTGTTCCATCAGTTCATCAAATTTGCGGCATTCGCCCTCAATATCCTCAGCCATACCGTCGGGAACAAAGGTATTGGCCGGAGGAATATTGATGCGGCCAAATAGATACCCGGCCATGAAGGCCCGGTAACTTTGCGGGTGACTGCCGTCCAAGCCGATGTATTCGTCCAGGTTGATGGTCCGGATACAGGAAAAATCGAGGTTTTCCTCGAGAAACATCCGCGAAAGCTCCCCGTAGGTTCCCAGAGGCGTCGAGCCAGTCGCCAGGCCCAGTATGGCGTCGGGCGTGATTCTGACCAGCGCCCCAATCAGGCGTGAAGCCTCCAGGCTCATTTCATGTTCGTTTGAAACACAGATCAGTTTCATTTCTTTACCATTTTGTCCCGGCGCCGTCAGTCCCTGGTTGACAGCGCCTGTTCTCCTATCAGTCAAATACCGGCTCTGCCAAAACCTGACCCCCGCGATAACGGGTCACAATGTTTCGGTCATCGCCTGTGAAAATGAACTTCTGCAACCGTTCAAAAATGCTGAGCGGCCGGTATTTCCTCATCCTGCTATCGTCGATAACCAAGGCATCAAAGGAGTATCCGGGCAGGAATGCACCCGTTTGGCCGAAGAAAGATCCGCCGCCTGCTGTCGCCATATGGAAAGCTTCCGCAAAAGTCAATGTCCTGTATGCATGGTCGGACTGGGCCCACAAAAGCCGCGACACCTTCATGGCGGATTCAACTGCATGGCCCATGAAGAGGCGGTTGCCTCCTCCGATATCGGAACCCAAGCCGACGCGAAGTCCGGAATCGATCATATGGCCTGCCGGCATAATCCCGGAAGCAAGATTGCCGTTGGAGTCAGGACAGTGGGCGATCAAGACATCCTTGTCAGCGAACATTTTCATTTCCGCTTCGGTGTTGTGGATGCAGTGCGCCATGATTGTCC
>JAAZGN010000121.1 GCA_012511185.1 Clostridiaceae bacterium | reverse complement strand
GACCCGATTCAGCTCTACCGGGCCGCAGACCATATGGAAGAGGCCCGTTATGTAGCGCGGGGGATCCAGCGGCGCTTTCAGGCGGCCGGAGAAGGGGAGAAACCCAACATCGCCGTTCTTTACCGGCTCAATGCCTTGTCGCGAAACCTGGAGTTTGCCATCCGTGAGCTGGGTCTTGATTACCGCATCTACGGCGGCACCCGCTTTTACGACCGGGCGGAGATCAAGGATGTGACCGCCTATCTCACACTGATCCAATCAACCGAAGACGACCTGGCTTTCCGGCGTGTGGTCAATCAGCCCCGGAGAGGGATCGGCGATGTATCGCTTGAAAGACTGACGGCGCTGGCTTCAGAAAAGGAACTGTCGCTCTTTGAAGCGGCACGGATCGCAGGCAATGAGCCGGGCCTGGAGCGGGTGGGGGGAAGGCTTCTCATCTTTGTCAAGCTCATTGATCAGCTGAGGGATGAGCTGCAGAACGAAGATTTGACTTTCGCCGAGTATATCAGGAAAGTCGAAGAGGACACCGGCCTGATTGCCCATTATGAGGAACTCAAGGCCAGGGGTGATTTCGAGGCGGAGTCGCGTCTGGAGAACCTGATTGAGCTGATTTCGGACGCCATCGATTTCGAGGCCAGATTGCAGGTTGAGGCCATTGACGAACTGTGGGAGTTCTTACCGGAGGATATTGTCGACCATCTGGCCGATCATTCCACAGCGGGTCTGTTACGGCTATTTTTGGAGCGGGCGGCTCTTTACAGTGACCAGGACAAGGAGACGGGGGCGCCGGCAGTTTCCCTGATGACCATCCACAATGCCAAGGGCCTCGAGTTTGATACGGTTTTTATAGTGGGTGCTGAGGAGGACATTTTCCCCAGTATCCGCGCCCAGGAAGAAGCAGATGGCGTGGAGGAAGAAAGGCGGCTTGCCTACGTCGCCATCACCCGCGCCAAAAAAGAACTGATTATCACAGCGGCCGTTTCCCGCCTTCTTTGTGGCCACACGCAGTACAATGCCATCTCGCGCTTTGTTGAGGCCATACCCGAGGAGCTCATCGAAAAGACAGGCTACTTCGGTTACTCATCTTTTGGATCCTACACCGCCGACCGGACCGGTTCGCAAAGGCAAGAAGCGGGCACGCGTGAAAGCCCCTGGTCGCTGTTTGGCCGAAAGAAAACAGACCAGGTTACCCAGGAACCGGCCTACAAGGCAGTAACCCGGCTGAGTTCTTCGCAAGCCGTGAAAAAACCAGCGGCTTCGCTCGATGTGGATTCGCTCAAGGTTGGCGATACTGTCCGCCACGTGTCTTTTGGCCCGGGGCTGATCGAAGGGATCACCCGAACGGGAGATGACGCCATTCTTACCATCGATTTTGACGGTGTGACCAAACGCTTTATGGCGAGCCAATCGGCACTTTCACACGAAAAATAGCCCTTGGGGCTCTGATCGCGATATGGGAGGAAACATCCATGAGCCCGGATAAAGAAATGAAGGGATCCAAAACCACCCGCGAGATCAAGGAAGATATGGAAATGGCTTGGCTGTCGCCCTTTGCCATGCCCGCCGGGGCCAGCCGGGGCCGAAAAAAGGAAGAGCCTGCCTGCCATGTCCGGACGGTTTATGAGCGCGATATGGGACGTATCCTGTATTCACTTCCCTTTCGAAGGTTGCGCCATAAAACCCAGGTCTTCTTCGATCCGCAAAATGACCACGTCTGCACCCGGATGGAGCACGTCCTCTATGTCAGCTACCTGGCAGAAATCATTGGTCGCGCGCTGCGGCTCAACACCGATCTGATCCGGGCCATCGCGCTGGGTCATGATCTTGGCCACGCCCCTTTCGGCCACGCCGGTGAGGAGACCTTGGACCGGTTGCTGCGTGAGAGGGGGTATGAGTTGACATTCAGCCACGAACAGCACGGGTTGCGTGTCGTGGACGTCTTGTCGGAACACAGGGGAAGGTTCGGACTCAATCTGACCTTTGAGGTCCGGGACGGCATCGCTTCTCATTGCGGTGAACGCTACGACGAATTTGTCCTGATCCCGCTTCGTGATAAAGGAGAGGAAGACCTGATTCCAGGCTCACTTTCCCATGATGCTCCCGCGACCCTGGAAGGCTGTGTCGTGCGATTCACGGACCGGATCGCCTATGTGGGACGTGACATTGAGGACGCGACCAGAAGCGGCCTCTTCTTCTTTGACGAGATCCCAATCGAACTCACTTCGACGCTTGGAGCCAACAATAGCGAGATGGTGGATTCCCTGGTCAAGGACGTGATCAAAAACAGCCAGGATCAGGATGCCATTGTTATGAGCGAGCGGACGGGCAAGGCACTGAAGAAGCTGATTGAAATCAACTATGAGAAGATTTACACAGCGCCCCGGGTCATGCGATATGAGAGCCAGGTGGGAAATACCCTGGAGGGCCTCTTTGACTACTACCTGGATCTGGCAACCAAAAAACACCAGGACAGATCCATGCCAGCTCTGGCCTTTGGCGAATATCTGAGCCGTCATCCCGAGCAGGGTGCCGGACCGGTCAGGATGGTTGCCGATTACATCGCCGGCATGACCGATCCCTTCGCCAGCCGCATGTTCAGGACGATTTACGGAGTTTGAAACCATGAGTACGAATTTTTTCGCCATGATCCACCGCATGCGCTACATCAACCGCTGGGGCCTGATGCGCAATACGGAACTCGAGAACATCCAGGAACATTCCCATGATGTCGCTGTGATCGCCCATGTTCTCGCCCTGGTCCGGCAGCAGTATTATCCCGGGGACAGGCTTTGTCCCGATCCGGATTTTGTGGCAAGCCTGGCACTTTTTCACGATCTTTCCGAGATCATAACAGGAGACATGCCCAAGCCGGTCAAGTACCACACTGCCCCCATGGAGGCATCCTACAAGAAGATCGAACGCGACGCCTGCCGGACGCTTCTGGCCATGCTTCCGAAGGAACTTGCCTGCCATTACGAAAAACTCCTTTTACCGGATGACAAAGACCCCCTGGTCCGTGAGGCCAAGAGCTTGGTCAAGGCGGCGGACTGTTTCGCCGCCTACATCAAATGCGTGGACGAGCAGAAAGCCGGCAACCGGGAATTCGACCTGGCCAGGATCGAAATTGAAGAGAGGATCGATGCCTTCGACATGCCTGAAGTCCAATGGTTCAAGGATCAGGCACTGCCCGCTTACGGCCTTTCGCTTGATGAGATCAATTTTGAATTCAATCTCAAGGGTGAAGATTGCGATTGCAAAGCAATTAAGTGACAATTTCGCGACAAATGACCTGCCATCAGCCTGAAGGACTGGCACACCACATTCACCGTGGTTATGATAACCTTACGATAACTTTACGATGATATCGGGGTGGTGTGAGTATTTTCGCATGAGAACGGATCAGCAACACAAGCGATACTTTCCTTTTGTTTGTCGGCACGTAACGAAAAGACGTGTCCGCCTTGTGCAGGTGTTTTTTCTCGCCCTGATCCTGATCCTGACGGCCCTGCCACCCACACAGGTCGATGCCGCGGCAACGCCTGCCGGTACGGCAGTGAACAAAATCGGCCAGCTGAATTCTGTCAACACGAGCGCGCTTCGCAGTCAGCCTTACATCAATGACGGAACCCTGATCGAACGCTATTCCCAGGGCACCAGGGTTGAGGTATTCACCGAGGTGACAGGGGAGGTATGGAACGGTTCAGACCGCTGGTATTATGTGCGCATCGTTGCCAGGAACCTTTATGGCTACATCCATAAGAACCTCGTCACCCTGAGCGGCGACGCGGTTGATCTGTCGGTACCGGAGCTCGACCCTGCTTTTGAAGCGGCTCTGGATGCGCAGGGTTTTCCTGAAAGTTACCGTCCCGCCCTTCGAAAGCTCCATGCCAAATATCCCGGCTGGTCCTTTGTCGCTTTCCATGCCCAGGACAATACAGCGGGGAATCCACTCCTCACTTTGTCCCGGGCGGTTGAGGCTGAATACAGACCGGGTGTCAATCTGGTGCCCTTGACAAGAAATAGAAGCCACCGTACCTACGACAGTTCCCACGGCTATTACTACACCACGGATCAGTGGAAGGCCTACGATGCAGGCTCCTGGGTTGGAGCCAGCAAGGAAATACTTGCCTACTGTCTCGACCCCCGTAATTTCCTCACCGAGGAAACCATTTTTCAGTTTGAGTGTCTTTCCTACCTCCCTGAGGTACATACACTGGAAGCGGTCCAGGATGCGCTTGCAGGCTCCTTCATGGCGAACACCTCTGTGCCGGTCGGACCAGAGGACGAAACCAGCCGCGGTCAGAATGGTACCATCACTTATGCAGAGATTTTTATGGATGCCGCCGAAAAGTCCAATGTTAACCCACTCTTCCTAGTCCATCGCTGCAGAACCGAGGTCGGAAACGGGAAAGAGGGAAAGCTCCCTGTCGCTGTCTCGGGGACGGTATCCGGCTACGAAAGTATCTATAACTTCTACAATATCGGGGCCTATGCTTCCGACAATCCCGTCATCAAGGGTTTGGAATACGCCAAGTTCGGTTACAGCAGGGATGGATCGGGGCCATCTTCAGCAGAAAAGACAAAATACCTCCTGCCCTGGAGCAGCCAGTGGAAAGCCATTGTCGGGGGCGCCAAGTGGATTGGGAGCGGTTACATTGAAAACGGCCAGGACACCTCCTATCTGCAAAAGTACTGGATCAACGGCCTCAAATCTGCGGCATTCAGCCATCAGTACATGGGCAATGTTTACGCTCCCTCCAACGAAAGCTACCAGGTTTACAAATCCTACCAGGAAGCCGGAATTCTCAATAAGCCCTACGTCTTCAATATTCCCGTCCTGACCGGCCTGCCATCTGAACCGGCGCCCTACCCTGTTGGCGACTTGAGCCGTAACAATTACCTGAAGTCAATCACTCTTTCAAAGGGCAGCCTGAGTCCTGCCTTTCATTCGGAAAAATACAGCTATACGGCAACGGTGGACGGATCTGTTGACTCCTTGACTATCTCGGCCACGACACACCATGCCAGCTGCAGCATCAAAAATACCGGCTCGAAAACACTGAAGACAGGACTTAATACATTCACCATCACCGCCGTCGCTCAAAACGGGGAAGAGCGGGTATACACCATCAATGTTACCCGCAAGGAATCATCTTCCGAACCTCCATCACCGCCGCCTGACGGGATAGGCGCGACAAACGGCTACAAGCTGGTTGACAGCTACCTGACCAATGCCTGGCCGGCAGACGGCCGCAACAAGGCCGGGCAGATCCTATCCTCCCTCGAGCTTCCTGAAGGTCACACCGCGACGGCCTACGACCTGGCAGGCAATGAGGTTTCAGGAGACACGCCTCTTGGGACTGGCGCCAGGTTGGAGATCAGGAAGGGCGATGGGTCTCCTGCTGGTACTTTCTGGCTGGTGATTTACGGGGACGCCAACGGCGACGGGATCATCAACGCCATTGACCTGTCCTACATTATTGATTCCATGGTCAGGGGCAAGAGTTGGACACCGGCGCAGAATGCCGCTCTTGATGCCAATCGTGACGGCACGGTAAACGCCATCGATCTGTCCTATGTCATTGACTCCATGGTCAAAGGTAGGCCCATCAAGCAGGACTGACTGTGGCCGGGGGCAGATCAAAAGGCGTATGATTTGGTTGCGATTGAACCGGGGGTTCCCGGGTTTTTAATTGAAATGAGAAGAAGGAACGTGCGTTGAGTCTATGAGAATAAAGAAACTGTCTGCCTTGTTGATCGCGGGTTTGCTGATATTTTTGGCTTTGCCAGGGGCGGATGCTTACGCCATCAACCGACAGGCCACCATCTCGGCACCGGAAACAGCCTATCTGGGGCAGACCTTCACGGTCACGCTCGGCTTTAGCCCTAGGGCAGATACTAGAAGCTGTGATTTCGAGATCCAGTACGATAACAATATGATCCAATATGTGAGTGCCAGTAATGTATCAGGGTTGACTGATCAATATAACATTGGGAATACTTCCCCCTTGAGGGCTACGTTCGCTTATATGGGCGATGCCACGGCAGCCGATAAGATCATAAGCATCAAGTTCAAAGTAATTGCAAAGGGATCGGTGACCATCAAGATCACCAAGGCCAGCGATGGTGTATATGAACCAGCGGAAAATGTAATTTCCACGGGCGCTTCCCGGACCATTAAGCTGACCGATCCGCCCCCTACCACCACGACCGCCCCCAAGACCACTACGACTACAACTCCCAGGGAAACGCAGCCGCGCCATCCGGGCGAAACCGTCATTGGCAAGCGGTACGATGGAGTGGACCTTTCTGTTTCCGTTTCCCTGCCTGAAGATGAAAGCATCCCCAATTCCTATGTGCCGGCGGAGGTTGAATGGGGTGACAAACATTTGGAAGGCTACAGGTCGGAAACCCTGCCCTACACCCTCTACTGGCTGGCGGACGAGGCAGGGGACAATGGTTTTTACCTTTATGATACGGATACCTCGGTCTTTGTTCCCTACCTCCGTACGGGATGGTCGTCCCGCTTTTATACCTTTACGGTGATTCCCGGGGAAATGATCCCGCAAGGCTTCGAACTTGTGACTGTCAATGTCTGGGAGAAAGATGTCCCGGCTTATAAACCGGTCGAGGGAAGCTTCATATCCAAGACTGTCTACGATCAGCTGTTTTCTCTTGCGGAGCCGGGGTCGGAGCCGGAAGAGCTGTCCGATGAAGAGCGGCCTCTGCCGGACGACCTCTATTTGATCGCGGTGCGGGTCAATGACGCGGAAGAAAAAGTCCTTTGCCTGTACGATGCTGTGCTCGATTCGCTTATCCGTGCCGATCTTTGGCTTGTTCCATTTGGGGGAAGCTTTTTGGATCCTGACTATCAATCGCCCGTTACGGATCCCGCCGAAACAGAGCCGGGCCCGCCTTCAGATACGTTACCGGTTGAGACCGAACCCTCGGGAACGGAGGATTCGGCCGGAAGGCTGACAGTCAGTTTATTTGGCATGGAGCTGCCCTTGTACCTGGTGGTGGGGACAGGGGCGTTGATTTTGCTGATGCTGGCGTTCGCGGTCTGGTTCTTTATCCGGGCCAAGCGGGCCGCTGAATATGAACCTGAGTTGACGGTTGCCGATCTCAATGATGAAGACCGTGTTTTCTTGGATTCTGACGAGGAAGCGATGCCACCTCCATTGGAGCAAGAGGAAGAGGATCCGCCTCGTGAGCCGGAAGGTGCCGGTGGTACGCAAGCTGAACCCGGGGATGGCTGGCAGGAGCTGAAAGAAACCCTGTTTGGCCGTGAAGAAAAAGAAGACCGCCGGCCGGACAAGCGGCCGCCGGGCATACGCCCATCTATCCACAGGCGGGCGGAACGTGACGATCCCGAAGATGTCGATGAATTATGAAAAAAGCAAGATACTACCTAACCGAGCTGTTTTTTTCGATTGAATTTTTGAAATATTTCGTGACCGGTGTCATTGCCACTATTGTCAATGTGCTGGTCTATATGTTCATGAACCGGTGGCTGGGTCTTGACAAGTGGTATTACTCCGATGTCCCTGCCATCGTCCTGTCTGTTTTGTCGGCTTACATTTTGAACCGTGTATGGGTCTTCCGATCGACATCCAGCCTGTGGCAGGAATTTATCCGCTTTGTCGGGTCCAGGCTGGCGATTTCATTTGTTTTTGAGTATGGCGGCATCTACCTGATGAATCATGTGCTGAATTGGCAGATAGTCCTGATCCCGGGCATGCTGGACCTGGCAAAGCTGATGGCGCTCGCCTTCGTTGTCCTGGCCAACCGTATCTCGGGTAAG
>JAAZGN010000120.1 GCA_012511185.1 Clostridiaceae bacterium | reverse complement strand
CTCCATGACGATCAGGACGGCCGTGATGGCCCCCTGGTCGATGGTCTTCAGGGCCCGGATTGATTTGCGGTATTTGTAGTAGGCGCTGCGGCTGATCCCCACCTTCTTGACCGCCTCGTTGACGGAGCGGGCCCGGCCTTGATCCAAAAGTCTTTTGACCTCCATGACCTTGAGGAATACTTCGGGCAGATCGTCTCCCCTGACTATGTAGTAGGCGTCGGGCGCCTTCTTTTGCTTTGCCATGTCACCGCTCCCTTTCCAGACCGGCCGGGCGCGCGAACTGCTGCTCCAAAAAGAGCCTGAACGCGTGCCCGCGGTGGCTGATCACGTTCTTTTCATACGGTGGCAATTCAGCCATCGTGTCCTGGCCGCCCAGAGGGACAAAAACAGGGTCGTAACCGAAACCGGTTGTTCCCGACGAAGCTGTCCGGGCAATGCTGCCATCCGTCCTGCCGTGATAGAGCGCTTCCTGGCCATCAGGCGAGATGACAGCAAGAGAACAGTGAAAATGTGCCTGTCTGTTCCCTGGTCCGGCCTTCTTCAAGCGATCCAGCAGCAGATCGCAATTTTCCCGGTCTGTAGCGGCATCACCGGCATAGCGTGATGAATAAATTCCCGGCGCCCCTCCAAGATAATCGACCACCAGCCCCGAGTCATCTGCTATCACCCAGCCGCCTGCCCTCCAGTAGAGCGACCGGGCCTTGATCAGCGCGTTCTCATCAAACGAAGAACCTGTTTCAAGGGCATCCAGAACCAGTCCAAGCTCCTGCGGCCCCATCAGGCGGACAGGCCATCCATTGGCGATCTTTCGCAATTCCTCCAGTTTACCAGGATTATTGGTTGCGACAGCGATGTCCGTGACCGGATTTCGTTCCCCCATGATCAAAGACCCAGGTAATCCACTATGGCAAACTTGGCTCTCAGCACCGTTTCCTCTTCATACGGCGGCGGATAGCCGGCCAGGCTTAGTCTGGAAAAAGGATCGCTTGCCTGCTCATGATTCTTGAGCAGTTTCGCAAAACAGGTCTCCAAAATCTGATAATGACGCCCCAGCGGCAAGGTTCCCAGTACGGTGACTGTAACGAGCGCACGAAAAATTCCTGTCAACGGGTGGCCCCAAAGCGAAGGCGAATAAAGCCACAGATCATCTGTTGGGATCAGGGCGGGAAGCTCGTCCGCGGTTCCGGGCAAGTGATAGCGCCTGGCGATCTCGCCCCAGGCATGACGAAAGACATCGAGATTGGTCACGCGGGCGCGGCACAGGAATTCTTCCATTTCATCGAGCGCGCAATAGAGTGACAGATCGAGGGCCATTTCGGTCAAATTGTATTCACAGGCATACCTGGCCATATTCCCGTAAAAGAGGCTCCAGATCCGCTGAGAGAGAAACGACATGGAATAGCGGGCGACACCCGTTACCAGCCTTGTCTCCGCCATGGGCAGGGGGCAGGGCAGCTGTTGGCCGGCAGACTGTTCAAGGAGCAGGGATCCGGTTTCGGTGAAAACAGCGCTGGCAAACCATTCCTGCGGCATGTGGGGCAGCAGAAGGCAGGACTGGTCAAGATCCGGGAAATAGGCGCTCAGCACACCTTCTTGTGCATCGCGTTCGCAGAAATCAAAGGAGGCGGCGCCTTCGCGCGGCCCGCCCGTCACTTGAAAAGACAGAGTACCTGCTTCCATCATCGATTCAAAAAGCGGGACCTTGTCAGTAAAGACATAACTCAAGGCCTTCAGATAGGTTTTTTCCAGCGGGTAGGCTGCCAAATCGATGACAGGAAGACCAAAAGAGGCGGTGTACATGACATCCCAGGGTTTGGGGTCCGTGATCGCAAGCCTCCTCCATTGTCCTGTCCTGATCGGGAATGCGAGCGGCGCCAAGTGTTCCTGGACCAGCTGGCGAAAAGTTGTGACCCGTGCACGCGTCTCTTCCGTCAAACCCGACCGGGTCATCGCATAATCAAAATAGGTCTTGAAGCCAGCCTGACCGGCCATGTCCCGGCGGACTTGGTGGAGTTCAACGAATTGCTTTTCAGCCTCATTTCTGTACCGGGCCATCCGCCCCGCCAGCGAACGGTAAGCCATCATCCGGCGTTCGCGCGACAGGGACTGGAGCATGTGCCTTGCTTCCCCCTTGACCGCGCCGGGCCGGCCGCACGAAAGTGATATTTCGTCCAGCCTCCTCAGATGGCTGGCGATTAAATCTTTTTCAAGCAGAAGCTGGGGAAGGATTTCTTTTTTGTAGCATGAAGCGATCCGTTTCGCTCCTGCCAAAAAATCCCCTCCGGCCACCGCAGCGGCCCGCGTCCCCTTGGCGGGCTGTGAAATCACCGCGAAAAGGTCCGAATACTCGCAAAGAAGACCTGGTAGATAATCCGCGATTTGATCCAGCGATTCGTGGATTTCCCTTTTGTCCGGCTCAAAAAAGGAGCGAATGATCAGCTTCTTGCGAAGCAGCTCAGGCTGGCGCATGTCATCCACCGCCTCCTGGATTGCTTCGGCCAGTTCCTCTTTTTTGCAGGGAAAACGAATCCGCGATGCGGCTCTTTCCACCTTTTGTGCCATGGTATCAAGGGCCGGCAGCGGTGCGGTATTGTCTTCGGAAAACCATTGCTCAAGATCAGCTTTTTGCGTCATATCCCGCCCTGTCTCACATCCGGTCGACTGGCTCGATCCCCGCGATGCGAAGCCCCGCAACCAGTGTCCGGCCAACTGCAGCCGAAAGCGCAAGACGTGCTGCCGTCAAGGACGCGTCGCCGGCTTTCAGGATGGCCGTGTG
>JAAZGN010000119.1 GCA_012511185.1 Clostridiaceae bacterium | reverse complement strand
GGCTACGCAACCGATCCGCGGTTCTACTCTTCGAACCTCTACATGCTCTTGCGGGAATTTGGCGCGCGCCTGAAAGCGGTCTATGAAGTACATACAAGCGCGCTTCCCGCTTATTCCAGTCCGGTTTTTCCCTTCGGGGGTGACGGGCGGCTGACGCACGATCCCTTCTGATGAATTGAAGCTAGGAACCTAGATTTTTTACGACACGTACGGCACGCACATTGGCCGCGAGGACATTGATGGCAGTGTACTGCTCAACACCTGAGCTGACGGTTGCCTGGACGTCTGCCAGGACAGCCTGGGCGCTTGACCCATAGTAAATGGAAAGGTCAAGATCCAAACTAATGCCGTAGGGTTCCTTGTGGACTTTCTGGTGGACCACCTTTTCAACCCCGTCCACTTCAACGGCAAGCAGTCCTACCAGATCTTTCATGGCTTGATCCGACATGGCATAACTGCCCAGTGTAGAAAAAGTGGGGCGGACGACCGTCCGATCCAGATCGGGGATATTTTGGCTGCCTGGTTGCCCGAATACACCAAAATCGAATTTTTGCCAGAACTTGGCCAGCGGTTCAGCCAGATAACCGGAAAATTCATGCTTTATCTCCATGCTGGGCACGGGAATTGTATGCTTGCCTTCACTCAGCCGTGTCTGGCGCGCCATGTTGCGCTCTTCCTCTGACGAGACGTCTTCAATCCTGATTTTGATCGAGGGTTGATTCAGCCACAGGTTGTCACAGATGCGGGCCAGCATGGCGTCAGAGGTTCCCAGCACCATGAGGGCGCTCGGCAGATGTTCAATCAGGGCACGCCGCATATTCTCCGCCCTCGCCGGATCAAGAAACATGGCCTGTCTGACCGAGTCCATTTTGGTTTCCGCGCGTTTGGCCGATGAACCTGTAATGATGGCGCTTCCGTGGATCAGCAGGCCGTCATCAATCATGTACTCAATATTGTACTCGCGGGCAACCCGGATCGCCCGCGTTGATTTGCCGCTCCCGCTGGAGCCGATGAAAGAGACGACCGCGATCTGTGAAAGCAGTTGGCGGATTTCCTATTGCGTCTGCTTCTCATAAGCTTCAGCGCGCTCGCTCATCTGCGCAATCACCGCGTCAGCCAGCCGCCCGAACTGGTTGAAGAGGGAGTCGGCTTGTGGACGTTCCGACAGTTCGGCCGGTGCTGGCTCTGCCGGTCTTCCTGGGGGCGGTGTGTCAGCTTTTTTGCGTCTGAACCATCCGTTTGCCATCTGTTCCGCTTAATCCTCCTGCTCCCAATTGTGGAAGACATCCTGGACGTCGTCATCATCCTCGAGCCGGTCGATCAACTTCTCCATATTGTCGATATCATCTTCAGATGAAAGGATTACCCAGTTAAACGGCACCGGCCCCAGGTGCTGATCGATCATCTCGTAGCTGTGGGCGAGACGGTCCCGGACGGAGCCGTAAAGGTCAGCCGATGTGGTGATTTCGATCATGTGCTCATCGTCGAGATCGACGTCCTCCGCACCGGCTTCAAGCGCTTCCATGAAGACAGCGTCCTCATCAAGAGTATCGGTGCGTTCAAGGATCAGGATGCCCTTGCGGTCAAACTGAAACGACACGCAGCCGTCCGTTCCCAGATTGCCACCGTACTTACTGAAGATGTGACGGATTTCACCAGCCGTCCTGTTTCGATTGTCGGTAAGGGCGCGCACCATGACGGCAACACCGCCGGGACCGTAGCCCTCATAATAGATCTCTTCAAAGCTTTGGTCGCCGCCTTCCCCCGCAGCCCGTTCAATCGATCTTTTGATGTTGTCGTTGGGCATATTATACGATTTCGCTTTCGCGATGGCATCGCGCAAAAGGGAGTTGGAGGCAGGATCCGGCCCCCCGGTACGCACCGCTTGCTGGAGTACACGGCCGAGATTTGAAAATACTTTGCCGCACTTATCGTCAACCACCTCTTTGCGGCGTTTTATATTGATCCATTTTGAATGTCTGGCCATTGCTCGCCTCCGGAAATATAAATCTGAACAGACTGTCAATCGGGGTTGCGTCACCACCTCCCCTGATCCCATTATACATATGGCCGGAATGGCTTTGGTTCAAATGAAATCCTCAACCCAGTGTTCACCGCATGGCTCAAGTACGGCGGCACCGGCAGAAACGTTCATGACAAGTGCCCTGAGCTCATCCGCCTGACCCGCCCTTGCACCTACCCTTTGGCGGACGCGTATGC
>JAAZGN010000016.1 GCA_012511185.1 Clostridiaceae bacterium | reverse complement strand
TCCCGCAGGCACCTTCATCTCTGTGCTCATGTATGTGGTACCGATATTGATTTTCGCCGCGTCGGTCATGACAGCGGTCGAGGGATCGCAGGGAGAGGTGAAAAAGCTTTGGTTGGTGGTTCTCACAATTGCTGGTGTTTTCTTCGTCCTGCTTTTCCTTTACAGCGCGATTTTCACCCTGGGTGTGAAATGGAGTATCGGGAGATTGTTTCGGTTCTGATCTTTGACGGGGGGAATGGCAGAGTTCCCGTATCTTCGTAAAATGCTCATGTTTTCGTGGGCATTTTACGATAAAAGGTGGGTTGATAAGCGTGGCACAGTCTAAGCAGCAGAGGCCGGATTATCCCGGCCGCACGAAAGGCAGGCGTCCAGCCGGAAGCAAGGTGTCCAGCCAAGGACCGTTCAGCCGGATTTTCCCGATTAAGTTTCTTGTCCTGGGAGTTGTCGCAGGTCTCATCATTTCGATTTTTTCAGGGGTCTACCTGATTTATGCCGACCTAGTTTCGAGAGTCACTTACGACGACGGGGCAGGTAATGATTTCTATAAAATTGAAAACCTGATGGATTATGATATTTTTGTCGATCCGGATGGCTGGGATGATAAGGAAGGGGATTCGCTTGAAGGTGATCAGGATATCCCCGGAGAGTTGCAAAGACCCGAATTACACCAGAGCGGCACCATCGAGATGAGGCAAATGCCCGGGGTCGAGAACATTCTCCTGTTCGGGGTGGATTCCCGGTCCAACAACTACAAGGGCCGATCCGATGTTACCATGATCATTTCGATCAACCACAACACAAAAAAGATCAACATTGTTTCACTTATGCGCGCCATGTACGTCAAGATCGGAGCGAAGAACCATCCGTGGGGGCTCTTGAATGCGGCTTACTCATACGGAGGTCCGGGACTTGCCATGCGGACGGTCGAGCTCAACTACGGAATTCCGATCAAGGGCTTCGTAGCCATCAATTTCAATTCATTCATCCGGATCGTTGACGCCATCGGAGGTGTCAGCATTTCACTGACGGATCGCGAAGCACAATATATGGGGCGCAGTCCCGGTACTCAACGACTGAATGGTCAGCAAGCGCTGGCTTATGCGAGAATCCGCAAAATTGACAGCGATTTTCAGCGCAACCAGCGGCAGCGCAACGTAATCAATTCCGTTCTAAGTGAAATGGCCGCGCAGGGCGGTTCCTCCATCTACAAGGCATCGGCCGTGATTTTGGCCAACACCTATACCAATCTCAATTTGAATGATTACATCAGCAAGGCACCGAGCCTTTTGTCCTATCAGCGGCGGCAACTCCAGCTTCCCGCGACCGGTGAGACCCGCCGGTACTACGTCGGTGGGCAGGAAGTCTGGTGGTTCGACATGGTAAAGACGCATAGCAGGCTTGTCAATTTTTTATTGAATTGAGGGTTGACAAGCTGTAGGATGAAGGTTTTTCTGCCATGGATGCATAACGTTTCGTTTGTAACAAGTAAAATCCGGGAGATTGTTAGAATGGTGGCTGTGCATTCCGCGCAGGCGGAGATGTTTCGTCTGACAGGGGAGGGGAAGATGCCACCAGCTTTAGAAATCCAGCTTTCGATTCCCGTGCTGACTGTTTTTTTACAGGGACTTGTCAGCTTCCTTTCACCTTGTGTCCTGCCCTTGCTTCCCCTTTATATCGGCTACCTGGCAGGTGGCACTTACCATGTCGGTGAGGATGGCGAGGTTAGCTACCCGCGCAAGCGTGTCTTCTTGAATACTCTCTTTTTTGTACTGGGCATTGCTTCGACTTTCTTTATCCTGGCGCTTGGATTTACCGCGGCGGGTGAGTTCTTTCAGGCTTATCGGCGGGCTTTCGTGATCGGCGGGGGCATTCTGGTCATTTTGTTTGGCCTTTACCAGCTGGGTGCTTTTGGAAGCTCTCTCTTTTTATCGAGAGACAGGCGGCTTCCCTTCAAACTGGACCGTTTTACCATGAACCCCCTGGTCGCCTATCTGATGGGTTTTACTTTCAGTTTCGCCTGGACGCCCTGTATCGGACCGGCCATGTCGAGTGTACTCATCATGGCAGCAGGGACCGCTCAGCGCAGCCTGGGATTTCTCCTGGTCGGTGTTTACGTACTGGGCTTTACCATTCCCTTCCTGATCGTCGGTCTTTTTACAACCCAGACGCTGGCCTTCTTCCGCCGTCACAGTAAGATCATGAAATATACCGTCATTGCAGGTGGCTTGCTCATGCTGGTTATCGGCATCCTGATGATCGCAGGACTTTACGGCGGATAAAAATAAAGCAAAGGATTCCATTATGAAAACTAACCGCAATAGAAGATATGCACTGAGGGGGACTATGGTCCTCTTTATGTCAGTTCTCTTCATTTCACTTTTCGCTTTATCCGCCTGCGCGAAGAAGAACCCCGGCATCCCGGGTGAGAGTATTCCTGCCACGTCAGGGGACAGTGTCGAGACGGAAGGTGATTCGGCGGATCCGAACGAAGAGGAGCGGGTGAAGGCATATGACTTCACTCTCACCGATCAGTACGGGACCGAGCACAAGCTTTCAGACTACGAAGGCCAGGTCATTTTCCTGAACTTTTGGGCGACCTGGTGTCCACCCTGCAAGCAGGAGATGCCGGACATAGAGGATCTTTACAATGATCATGGTATGAATCAGAGGGATCTGGTCATTCTGGCGGTTGCCTATCCTGATGAAGACGGTTCCTCTTCAGCCCAGCGGGAGATGGACGTCGAGGGCATCAAAGCCTTTCTCCTTGAAAACAATTACACCTTTCCCGTTCTTATGGATACCAAGGGCCAGGTGTTTAATCAATACCAGATCAGCGGCCTTCCGACCACCTACCTGATTGATCATCAAGGTTACTTCATCGGCTATGTGCAGGGTGCGCTGGCACGTGAGCTGATGGATCATTTTGTCAACGACGCCCTGAATGCCATGGGCCACTAAGCCTGTCATAAGCCCGCTGTGTTAGAATAGACCGGCATATTACTGCCGGGAGGAACACATGCTGGATTTAGTTTACATCCGAAACAAACCGCAGGAAGTGGCAGCCAAGCTGGCGCGACGAGGTTTCGCCATCGACTTCACTGAATTTTTGGCGTCTGACGCCGAACGCCGCTCACTGATGCACGAAACGGAAGAGCTGAAGGCAGAGCGCAACAAGAAGTCAGCAGAGATTCCCCTGATTAAAAAGCAAAAAGGCGATGTCGCTGCCATGACCGAACAGTTAAGGCTGCTGAGCGAAAAAATCCGCAACCATGACATCCGGATCAAGGAGATGAATGCCGAACAGCAGAATTTTCTTGCCGCACTTCCCAACATCCCCGCCGATGACATCCCGGAGGGAGGCAAGGAAAACAATGAAGTTGTTTCCGTTTGGGGAGAGCCCATGCCGGTCGAAGCGGCCAGGAAGAACCACGTCGACCTGGTTGAATCGTGCGGTATGGTCGATTATGAGCGGGGGGCGAAACTCTCCGGAAGTGGTTTTTGGATTTACCGGGGTCCTGGCGCCATACTTGAATG
>JAAZGN010000243.1 GCA_012511185.1 Clostridiaceae bacterium | reverse complement strand
CGTCCGAGAAGTCGAATCTGATGCAAAATAGATGGAGATTTTCTTGATTTTCGTACCCGCCGGAAGATATGGATAATAAAAGGTGGTTCCCGAATCGATTCTCAGGCGAGCCGTACCAACCGCCCACGTGGGACCTGGAATCATCAGCTTTCTTGTTTTGCTTGCCTTGACAACCGGACTGCCGTCAACCAGTAAGCCGCCAACGACATCCAACGCTACTTGCGGGTCGTGCTGATTTATCCCAATCTTCCCGTCCCGGAACGACACCAACGGTATGCCACGCGCGACTGTGAATGCGATTGCTGAGCTGTATTCGTCAAAGATATCCTGGTATCTGATCTGAACGGTGTAAGATTTGTAAGCGTTGAGGACCTCCCAGTCAATCTCATTGTATTCATATGCACGCCATCCTGCCGGAGCACCACTAACGAAAGTCGTGGGGATTAACTCTGTCCACGCTCCGTATCCGCCATCTGACGGCTTGACTCTGTACTCAGCCTTTTTAAGTGTTGCCCCCGCTGAATACCGTGTAATACCAATCACCCGAAGGGCGGTTTGTTCGCCGACAGAGTCTTTGCGTCGTGTCTGCCATTCCAGCACTTGAGGGATGCCGTAACAGCCGATGGTTTTAGTGTCGTCTAGGATTGTCCGATAGCCTCGTGAGTCTTCGACATATACTTCGATCAGGTAATTAGCCCCACATTGAGCAGGAGCACCGAAGTTCACCGTCGTGGAGCCACTTTCAACTGTCCGGCTTCCGATCTTAACGCCGTACTTGGATATACTTGCACCATTTTGGGCGGTTGCGTCATCACACATCACTTTTATATCAGACAGATTCTGGACGTAGTAACTTCCACCAACAACAGCAGACACTTTGGCGTTTTCTTCAGAGTTTGTGAACCCGGTCATGGTCGGCCTTGAGTTTGCCTCAGTCGTCGTAACGGTTGCCGTTTTGGACGACAATGACCCGACCCGTGTTGCACCATCAAGGGTTTCCAGCTCAAAGGTGCCTGTAAATGATTTCTTGTTCGGCATACGGTTCAAGAGAGCTGTTCGCTGGGTGCTGTTCAAACTAATGGTTTTCGACCCACTCGCACCTGTAAGTCCTGTAACCGTGACAACGGTCGTACCGCCGTCTTTAATTCGCAAGGTATGGGTAAATCCAGTTCCGGCAGGTACCGTCCAGTTGAACTTAATTGATACCGTAGAAGCGTCAGCAGTGACGGTACTGACGCTGTCTAAAGTTGACGCACCGATCGTTGTTGCCGTAACCCGACTGGACGTTCCTCGGACATCATTATACGTCCGGGTGGCTCTGACTTTGACCTTGTAAGTCGTGTCTGCTGACAGGCCGGACTTGGTGACCGTGGCCGATTTGCCATTTGCCGCCGCCGTCATCGCCGTCCATGTAGACCCGTCATCAATCGAATACTGCCATGTTTTGCACTTGTAATTAGCCGTGCCAGTGATCTTGAAACTATTATGAGTGACAGATGTAACTGAACAGGTCACGGTTGGTGGCGTTTGGTTTTTAAGAGTTGAGAAAGAATAAGTGGTCGTGTAATAAAGCGTTCCAACTCCGGAAAGATACGCTCTGACTTTGACGGTGTAGGTTGTGCCCTCAGTCAAACCGGTAATTGTGCAATTTGCCCGATATGTTGAGCCTTCGTAAAAAGGAACATAAGAACCGCCATTTAATGAATAAGACCAGTAGGTGTAAAGCTCTGCCGGCGAACTATCCGCCAAAAAAGTAACCGATGTGAGAGCTGGCTTGAAATTTGCTAAATAAATAGATGACATGCTTTACTCCTCAAATCTCGCTCGGGTCGTCCATGAACACAATGTCCGTGCCGATGATGTCGTCGCCGTCGTAGGCCGGGATGAACTTGATCCTGCCCACGCCGAAGTAGCCGGATGTAATAACCCGAGGTATCCGCATTTCATCTTCGACGATAGACATGACCGTCCTGCCGTCAACATCTATTTTGAATTTACCCAAAGCAATCTGAGTTTCGCCGTCTT
>JAAZGN010000118.1 GCA_012511185.1 Clostridiaceae bacterium | reverse complement strand
GTGTAAAGGTTCCCGTCCAGATCTCACCGATGGCGGGGTTGAAAAGGAAGAACAGGAGCAGGTTGAAGAGGTTCATCAGGGTGACAATCGTGAAAACGAAACGGATCGGCTTCCAGTAGGGTTTGGTCGAGACGATGCCGGCAGCGAAAACCAGAAGAAGCGGCAGGAGGATGCGGAGGTCCCAGACAGTGATGAGAAAAGCGATCAGGCAGAAAAAGACACGGACCTTGGTAGTTCCGGTCAGCTGGTGCAGGGGGGTGTCTCCGAGGGTGAAATTGATGATGAGTTTATCTTCCATCTGACCTCACCGCCTTTTCGTGCGCGACGAAGTGCCTGATCACATCGCGCGGCTCCAGACCGATCTTTTTTGCCAGGGTGTAAAGTGAAGTCTGTTTCAAGCTGGCCTGGCGGATGATCCCGTCGTCGCTCAGGACATCAAAGACGCTGCTGTCGGCAATGATTTCTGCCTTGGCGAAGACGATGGCCCGGTCGGTGAACTCGATGGCCAGGTGCATGTCATGGGTGATGAAGAGGATGGTCTTGCCGAATTCCCGGTTGAGGGTCAGGATGAATTCCATGATGGTGGTGTAGTTGTGGTAATCCTGTCCGGCGGTGGGCTCATCCAGGACGATGGCATCCGGCTCCAGGGCCAGGATGGCCGCGATCGTGATCCGTTTCTTTTGTCCGTAACTGACCGCGTCAACCGGCCAGTGCCGCATGGTGTAGAGGCGGCACATCCGAAGCGCCTTTTCGACGCGCTCATCGATGGCTTCATCGGACATTCCCCGCAAGGTGAGGGCCAGGGCGACCTCTTCCCTGATGATGCTTTTCACGATCATCTGGTTGGGGTTTTGCATGACATAGCCGATGCGCTCGCCAATCTCACGAATGGAAAGGGGAAGGTAGTTTTTCCCGTCGATCTCGACGGTTCCCGACTGGGGCCGGCAGATACCGCAGATCATCCTCGCAAAGGTGGTCTTGCCTGCTCCATTCTCTCCGATCAGGGAGACGATTTCTCCTTTGCGAATGACACAGTTAACCTTTTCCAGGGCATTGGGCAACTTGTGCGAATAAGTGTAGGAGGCGTCGGTCACCCGGATCAATTCCTCACCTCCCGCCGCTTCAGGTGCCGGCCTTTCTTTTTGGAAGAAACGGATCAGTTTGTTCCTGTTGTCCGGTGTGATATCCATTCTGACCACGTCGGCCAGGACATCTTCTTCATCCAACCTGCAGCCGGCGTATTTCATGGCCGTGATATAAAGCGGTTCGCGGATGCCGTGCGCCAGCAGGTCGTGTTGGCGCAAGAGCTCCTCGGGTGTCGTATCAAGGATGATCCTTCCCTCATCGATCAGGATGATCCGGTCGACCGGCCGGTAGAGGACATCCTCCAGGCGGTGTTCGATGATCAGGACGGTTTTATGTTCATTGCGGCAGATCCGGTCAATCAGGTCAACGGCAGTCATTCCCATTTGCGGGTCGAGCGAGGCCAGGGGCTCATCGAACAAGAGGACGCGGACGTCCTCATGCATGACACCCGCTAGGGCAACTTTTTGCTTTTGGCCCCCGGAGAGCTTGTAGGGGAGATGAGCCAAAAATGACTCCATGCCTACAATGGATGCACTTTTGTTGACCAGGGGGATCATGTCCTCCCGCGGCATATTCATGTTTTCAAGCGCAAAGGCGATGTCCTCCCCGACGCTGAGACCGACAAACTGGGCATCGGAGTCCTGGAGAACTGTTCCCACAACGGCGGACAGTCTGTTGAGGCTGCTGTCGCCCGTTTCCATGCCGGCTACCTTCAAAGAGCCTTCAATCCTGCCCGGAATGGAATGGGGGATCAAGCCGTTGATGCAGTTGGCCAGGGTCGATTTACCGCTTCCCGACGGACCGAGAAGGAGGATTTTCTCACCTTCATAAATGGTCATATTGATGTCATACAAGGTCGGCTTGCTTTGAACTTTGTACTGAAAAGAGAAGTGATTGAATTCTATGACAGGTTTTATTCCGCCGTCATCCATGGTAATCCCATTAATGGGGGGTGCCACACCGCAGTGCGACACCCCAACTGATCATTCGTCGCTTTCTGTCTCTTCCAGGTGCATGCGGGCACCGAAACGGTTGGCCATGAGGGCCAGGATCGGGATGCCGAGCACGATGAGAATGGCGATATTGGCGATGGATGCGACAAGCCCCTGTGTGATGGAGGTTTGAAGTTCGCCTGCGTACATGACCATGGTCAAAAGCGGGGTGACTGCGGCGAAGGCGACAAGAACGCCGACCGCGACAGTCACGGCATAGATGATGGCGTGTTTGACCTTAAAGACGCCATCCATGATGTAGGCTCCATAAACAGGGAGCAGGCCGACGAAAAAACCCATGACGGCGTTCCCGATCGACCAGTCAAACCACAAGCCCCAGCCTCCGATCAGATCGGCGATGACATTGCCCAGAAAGAGGGTGACAGCGGTTGGGACAGCGCCGGTCAGTGCACCCACAAAAATGGGAACCAGAAGAGCAGTTGACAGCTGTGTGTTGGTGAAGATCGGAATCCCGCCATAGATCATCAGTACACCGTAGAGCGCTGCTCCGATCGCGACGGTAACGATGGTCCGGGTATTTTTCCAGTCTCCGAGAATCTTCTTTGCCAAACTTAATTCCTTCATACGAAACCTCCTTTATTTTTAGGAATCCCCCGCTTGATTATACACGATGGGGCTGATTTTGATCGACCAGAAAGCCGTTCATGGCCTGGACAGTCTTCTGGAACATGTCGGAGGACGAAGTTACGATCATTTGAATGAAGGCGCATTTGCACTAACTATACGGACTTGATCAAAACGAGTATGATGAAACCGGCTCCTTTAAGTATCTGACGGGCAAACCAATGCCGATTGAACAGGAGATCTTGTATGGATGCTGATAAGATTACCTATGCGTTTCCGAAAAGAAAAGATGTTGACCCTTCCTGCTACATTGATGCTTACACTTTAGCGGTGGAATGCAGCCAGGCGCATTCTCCCTGGAGCTTTTCGACAACGCTATTAAAACTGCTCGCCAAGGCATGCCCGTATGATGAGGCTGTCGTGATTTTTCTGGACGTAAACGGCAAGATATCCGGCTGGTATACCGTGGGAATCAAAGACGAGGTTTTTCAGGAATACTTGGACATGGCCGAATACCTGCCTGAGTTCAGTATCTATCGAGATCTTGATGAAAGATCGGATTTCGAGTTTTCCAAAATTCTCAACTGGTCAAGTTTTCCGAAATACAAGTTTATTAAGGACTACATCGACGGACGGGGACTGGTTTACTCTTGGGGCTTTTGTTTTTTTGACTTGAACGGTGCCTACAGAGTTATTTTCTCGCTCGACAGAACGAGCGAAACACCTTTTTCAAACTCAGAACGTCACCGCCTGGAGTTGGCACTGCCACTCCTGAACAATATGCATCGCAATTTCTTTTATATGGGTACGGACAGTAAAGACCCGATCATTTGCTCACTGTGGCGGGAATATCACTTGACTCCACGTGAAGAGGAGATTGCCACTTTGCTCTGTCAGGGGATGACGGTACGTAATATCAGCGCCACGCTTTATATTGCAGTAACCACAACCTACAAACATCTTGCCAATATCTACGACAAGTTGGGCGTTTCCTCTCAGCAGGAGCTGATCGTGAAAATGTTGGCCAATCAAGATTGTTGATGGTCTTTTTCAGCAATAAGAAGAGGTCGGACCTTTTCAGATCCGTCCTCTTTATGCAGTCACATACCGATTAGAATTTTTCCATCATCTCGGTGAACTTATCCAACTCTTCCTTGTCCATGTGATAGCCGTGCTTTTCTTCAGGATAACTACCACTTCTGACATCTTCAGCCCAGTCGTCGTAAGCTTCACAGATGAAGGGCAGAAGGTCTGCATAGGTCTTCGCGTGAGAAGCTGGTTTAGGCATCATGCCAAAGGTGTCCATATCAACCATCTCGTATGC
>JAAZGN010000117.1 GCA_012511185.1 Clostridiaceae bacterium | reverse complement strand
AGGAATACGACAAGGTCCTGGGCTTCGAGCTCGGTGTCGACGACTACGTGGTCAAACCCTTTTCTTCCAAGGAAATCATGATGCGGATCAGCGCAATTTTGCGAAGAAGCCAGAAGCAAGCGGTCCCGGACGGTGATTCCCCCCACGTGATCTTTCGCAAGGAGGGCTTGGAAGTGGATTTGACCGCCTACAAGGTGTTCATCGATGGCAAGCAGGTGGCATTGGCTCCCAAGGAATATGATCTGCTCTTTTTCCTGATCCGCAACAAGAATATCGCTGTCCCCAGGGAAAGAATCCTGTCGGAGGTCTGGGGTTTCGATTACTTCGGCGATGACCGGACCTTGGATACGCACATCAAGCTGCTGCGCAAGTCCCTGGGTCCTTACGCTTGTTTGATCACCACCCTGCGCGGTCTGGGCTACCGCTTCGAAGGTTAGCAAGATGCGAAACAAGCGGCGGCTCATGTGGACCATCTTCTCTTTTTTGCTGGGCTTTTGCGCCTTGCTGCTTTTGATCCTCTGGCTCTTTCAAACCGTTCTGTTGGGCAAGATGTACGAGGGAATCCGAAGAGCCGAGATCAGGCAGGCCATGGCCGCGGTCGAAAGGCAGATTGACAGCCCTTCGCTTGATCAACTGATCCGGGACCTCTTGGAGGATCAGGAGATCATGGTGTCTCCCCTGGACGAATTTCAGCCTCCGGACAAACCTTCCCCTGACAAGCCGCCCATCCGCCAGGCCATCACAGAGACAAGACGATTCACGACAGCCGACGGCAGGACGGTCACCCTGGTCTTTCATGCCATCATCTCCCCGGTCAACGCGACCATCACGACCATCAAGGTCCAGCTTTACTATGTGACGGGTATCATGCTGGCGCTTTCGGTCGTCCTGGCCCTGATCATGGCCCGGATTGTCTCCCGGCCCATCGAACGCCTGAACGATGGCGCTAAATTCCTGGCAGAGGGCAATTACGATATTCAGTTTTCAAGCGGCGGCTACCGGGAAATCCATGAATTGTCACAAACTCTGAACCAGGCGGCCAGGGAGCTCTCCAAGGTGGACAAGTTGAGGAGGGAGCTCATGGCCAATGTTTCCCATGACTTGCGCACACCTCTGGCCCTCATCTATGGCTACGCGGAAATGATGGGTGATTTCCCCGATGAAATCGATCCGGCACAGACCCGGCTGATCATGGACGAGGCAGAAAGGCTCTCCTCCCTGGTCACCGATATGTTGGATGTCTCCCAACTGGAAAGCGGCGCCATGGAGCTCAACGCCCATGTTTACATCCTGACGGCCTCCATTGCCCGGACCACGGATCAGGTGGCAAAGCTGGTGGGCAAAGAGGGCTACCGGTTTACCTTCGAACCGGATCAGACGGTCCATGTCATGGCGGATGAAGTCAAATTAACCCAGGCCTTTTATAATCTGCTTATCAATGCCATCCACTACAGCAGCGGGGATCTGCTGATACAGGTCCGTCAAATCATCCTGAATCAAAGTGTACGCATTGAGGTGGAAGACCATGGCAGCGGGATCAAGGAAGAAGAAATCCCCTACATATGGGATCGATACTATAAAGGCGGAGAGGCCCATAAACGGGCTATCACCGGTACGGGACTGGGATTGTCCATCGTGAAGAAGATCATCGATTTGCATGGTGGCTCTTGCGGCGTGGAGTCCAGGCCCGGTCAGGGCAGCGTCTTCTGGTTCCAGATCGACAAATTGTAATAACAAGGATTATCCGCCATTCTTCCCGCAATCCATAAGAATCCTTGACTTAACTAAGGTACCTAAGTATAATACCCTCAGGTACCTTAGTTGTTATTTGGAAAGGAAAAAAATGGAAAATAAAGATACATTGGATATCATCATGCGCTTGGCGCGTGTCACGCGCAGGAGTCATCCGGCAAAATCCAAGGGACATCACCATTCACGGAGTGTCTTTCGGGCCCTGGTGATATTGCGGGAAGCAGGCGCTATGCGTGCCAGTGACCTGGCGGAGCGATTGGATATCCGGCCTGCTTCGCTGACGGAGCAGTTAATGAAGATGGAGCAGCACGGCCTGATCAGGCGGGAAAAAGATCCGGCAGATATGCGGGTCACACTGGTGACACTGACAGAAAAAGGTAGCCTGGAGCTTGATCGGAGCAGGGAAGAGCGGCTGGCCTGGAGTGAAAAACTCCAAAAGGCCTTGACAGAAGAGGAACACCAGCAGTTCGCGGAACTGGCAGAGAAGCTGATCGCTTTCTTTGAAGCGGAGTTGCCGTCCGCGGGAAAGGATGTCCGGGGCGGCTACAAAAAATCGGGACATGGCCGGCCCAAGAGCCGGTCGGGAGATCCCCTGTGAACGGAAGGGGAGGTGGCAGGGGCTTTCGCTTTGAGACCGAAGAAGAAAAGCAGAACCGTCCCAAGGTAACAAAGAAGCTGCTTTCCAGGATCTTTTCCTACCTGAACCCTTATTGGCCGAAGCTCTTGCTGTCACTTGCGACCATCATCGCGGCGGCTGTGTTGGATGTTTTTCCGTCCATCCTGACAGGGCGCATGATCGACGACGGCCTGATCAAGGGCGACTTCGGCCTCTTGGTTTTGCTGGTGAGCCTGGCAGCCGGGGTCATGATCACGTCCAGCCTCCTGGGTCTGCTGGAGAACTACCTTAATACCAGCGTGTCGCAACATATCGTGCGGGATATGAAAAACAGCATGTACGCCCACCTGCAACAGATGTCCCAGCGCTTCTTTACGGTCAACAAACAGGGGGACATCATTACCCGCATGACAGGGGACATTGACGGCGTCCAGGGTGTGATTTCGGGTACACTGACCCGGACGGTCTCAAATGTCGCGGTGCTGGTCGTCTCCATCCTTGCCATGGTGCAGAAGAACTGGTTGCTGGCCCTGGTCGGCGTGGCCGTTCTTCCTCTTTTTATCATTCCAACCCAATCGGTTGGCAAACGGCGTTGGCGCTTGACCCTGGAATCCCAGGAGAAGCACGATGAGGCGAACCAACAGCTCAACGAAACCCTGTCTGTCAGCGGCCAGCAACTGGTCAAGATTTTTACCAAAGAAGAAGAGGAATATGAAAGGTATGCCCATGTCAACGAGGCCATACGAAAGCTGACTATCAAGGAAGCCATGGCAGGCCGCTGGTTCCGTATGGCCATTGGAACCTTTACCAACCTGGGTCCCATGCTGATCTATCTGATCGGTGGTTTTTTGATCATAAAAAAGGGGAATACGGGCCTTAGTGTGGGCGATGTCACCGTTATGGTTACGCTGCTCACCCGCATGTACCGGCCGGTCAGCGCCCTCTTGAGTGTTCCGGTAGATTTCTCGCGTGCCATGGCCCTCTTCACCAGGATCTTCGACTACATGGATATGCCGGTGGAGATCAAGAACAAGAAGGACGCGGTCAAACTGGATTCCATGACCGGCCAGTTGGCTTTTCACCAGGTGGAGTTCGGTTACAACCCCGGCCAAACAATCCTGAAGGATGTCTCTTTTACCGTTCCCGCCAGGAACATGACCGCCATCGTCGGGCCGTCCGGTTCTGGCAAGACCACCGTGACCAATCTGGTCATGCGGCTTTATGACGTCAGGGGAGGGTCGGTCACCATCGACGGGGTGGATGTGCGCGATCTGGATCTCAGGTACCTGAGACAGCAAATCGGCATGGTGACTCAGGAAGCTTATCTTTTCAACGGCAGCATCCGGGACAACCTGCTCTATGCCAGAGCAGGCGCGACGGAAGCCCAGCTGGTTCATGCCTGCCAGGAGGCTAATATTTATCCTCTGATAGAATCCCTGCCACAGGGCCTGGACACTCTGGTCGGCAACCGGGGTATCAAGTTGTCGGGGGGAGAAAAACAAAGGCTGTCCATTGCCAGAGTCATTCTCAAAGACCCTCCAATCATCATCTTCGATGAGGCTACCTCTTCGCTGGACTCCATTACCGAGAACCAGATCCAGGAGGCCATCGAGCCCTTGCTGAAAGGCAGGACCAGCCTGGTCATCGCCCACAGGCTCTCGACCGTCATGGCAGCTGACCAGATCCTGGTGCTCCACGAAGGCCGGATTGTTGAAAAAGGTCTGCACCAGGAATTGTTGGTAGATGATGGCGTCTACAAGGAACTCTATGAAACTCAGTTTCAGAGGGTATTAGCAAAAGGAGAGGAAAAGAACCACCAGCCCGAACGTAACCTTGGGCAATAACTATTATTTCTGTGTTTGCTTCATCGATACCTACCAGGGGATTGCATTAGCCAACTGCGCCGCTGCTGAATTGGGGACGAAGAAAGGTGCCATTATTTATGAGATCTCCAATGACACTTGTGTGGCAATGCGCGCCCCATTAACCAGGGCTTATAACAATTCGGGTGGAGAAATCCTGATCGAGACAACTTTCAGCTTAGGAGATCAGGATTTCAACGTTCAGCTAATCACCTTAATAAAGTGCGCACTGGTCAGATCAGTCTGAGCTTACTTGTTTATTTTCTTTGGAGGGTCTGCAGGACGTAGTCCGTAAAGCCGGTACAGCAGGCGCCGCTCCTGTCCCCGGTGACGATCAGGCGCTTTTCGATTTCCAGGCAGATCTCCAAGGCTTGATCAAGGCGTTTGGCGGCCTCTGTCTTGCCTACGTGGTCCAGCATCATCGCTGCCGCCCGGAAGAGACTCGACGGATTGCAATAAGCGCCAAGGCCCTCCTCAATCAGGCGGGGTGCAGTACCGTGGATGGCCTCGAACATGGCATAGCGGTCACCCAAATTGGCGCTGCCGGCTGTGCCGACACCGCCTTGGATCTGGGCGGCTTCATCGGTCAGGATGTCACCGTACAGATTGGGTAAGACAAAGACCTGGAATTTGTTCCGGATGGCCGGATTCAACAGGTTGGCCGCCATGATGTCAATGTACCAGTCATCGACTTCGATTTCGGGGTAGGATCCGGCTTCCTCATGGACCAGCCGGGAGAAGTTGCCATCTGTCTTCTTCATGATGTTGGCCTTGGTCACGATGGCCAGCCTTGTCTTACCCCTTTTTCTGGCGAACCCGAGCGCGGCCCGGGCAATACGGCGGGTTCCAGTGTCGGTAGTTACTTTGAAGTCCACGGCAAGTTTGCCGGGAATCTCAATGCCGGAACTGCCCAGGACATATTCGCCTTCAGTGTTTTCCCGAAAAAAAGTCCAGTCGATCCCTTTCTCCGGGAGACGGACGGGGCGGACGTTGGCGTAAAGATCGAGTTCTCTGCGCAAGGCCACGTTGGCACTTTCCAGCGTGCCGCCTCTGGGGGTTTCGGTCGGCCCCTTGAGCAGCACATGACAGTCCTTGATTTGGTCCAGGGTGTCGGGAGGCACGGCCAGTCCCCACTCCAGTCTTCTTTCCAGGGTCAGGCCCTCGATCTCCCTGATGAGGACGCGACCTGAATTCAGGTCATCCTGGAGGAGGAGGTCCAGCAGACGCCTGGTTTCCTGGACGAGCAGGGGGCCGATGCCGTCGCCGCCGATGATCCCGATGACCAAGGGGGAAAGGGTGCTATAGTCGGTCGATGCACTGACCTTTTCAAGTTGGTCAACCCGTTCCAGCTGTTGCCTCAAAAGCTCTTCAAAGTGGCTGACAGCCTGAGCGATTTGTTCCTTCATGACCCGAGTTCCCTTCTTTCAAGAGCGCCAGCAAGCCTCCAGCCTTGACAATCGCCTGCTGGCGTTCGGTCAGCTGGCAAAGCAGGGCGATTTCAACGGATGGATCCTTGTCCAGGATCAGGATTACTCTCCCTTTTGTCAGGCCGTCGTGAAGGGAGCTCAAAGTGACAAGATCACCTTGGTTAATCTTATCGTAGTCTTCGGAGTTGGCTATCGTCAGAGGCAGGATGCCTGCATTGATCAGGTTGGCGACATGGATGCGTGCGAAGCTTTTGGCGATTACAGCACGGATGCCGAGGAAAAGGGGCACAAGGGCCGCGTGTTCCCTGGAGGATCCCTGCCCGTAGTTCTCACCGCCCAGGATGATACCGCCTCCAGCTTCACGGGCCCGGGCTGCAAAAGTTCCGTCCGTCGTTTCAAAGCAGAACCCGGCCAGTTTAGGGATATTGGAGCGGTAGGGCAGGATTTTGGCGCCAGCCGGCAGGATCTGGTCGGTGGTCACGTTATCACCTGTCTTGAGCAGGACGGGTAGGCGGAGCTGGTTCGGCAGGGTGACCGGAGGGGGGAGGGTTCCGATGTTGGGGCCGCGAACGATTTCGACTGAGGCGGCCTCTTCTTTTGGAGCGGGAGCCAGGATCTGGCTGTCGTCAATGGTGAAGCGGGGAGGCAGGTGGATGACCGGCATTTCGCCCAGTGCCCGCGGATCCAGGATGGACCCGTGGAGAGCAGCTGTGACTGCGGTTTCAGGAGAGACCAGGTAGACGCTGGCGCCAGGTGTGCCGCACCTGCCTTGAAAATTGCGGTTGAAGGTGCGGAGGCTGACGCCGTCTGTGTTGGGGGCGAAGCCCATGCCGATACAGGGGCCGCAGGTATTTTCCAGAAGACGCGCCCCCGAGGCCAGAAGGTTCGTCAGATCGCCGGATTCGGCCAGCATGGACAGGACTTGCCTTGAACCGGCGGAAACGGAAAGGCTGACCCGGGGATGAATCTTCTTGCCCTTAAGCAGGGCGGAAACTTTCATCAGGTCGGCCAGGGAGGAGTTGGTACAGGAACCGATGCAGACCTGGTCCACCCTGGTACCGGCGACTTCCGAGACGGGCACCACCCGGTCGGGGCTGTGGGGACAGGCGATCAGGGGTGTCAGTCTGTCCAGATCGATCTCCAGGACCTGATCGTAGTCTGCATCTCCGTCTGCCTGGAGCGCTGAATAATCCATGGCCCGCCCCTGGGCCTGCAAAAATTCCCGGGTTTTCCCGTCCGAAGGAAAGATTGAACTGGTCGCTCCCGTTTCAGCCCCCATGTTGGCAATGGTGGCCCGCTCGGGGACGGTCAGTCTTGAAACGCCCTCGCCGCCCCATTCGATCAGGGCACCCACACCGCCCTTGACAGTGAGGATCTCCAGCAATTTGAGGGCGATGTCCTTGGCTGAGACAAAGGGTTGCAGTTGACCCTTGAGTTTGACATTGATGATTTTCGGCATGGTCAGGTAATAGGCACCACCGGCCATGGCCGACGCAACATCAAGGCCGCCAGCGCCCAGGGACAGCATGCCCAGGCCGCCGCCGGTCGGCGTATGACTGTCGGAGCCCAGCAGCGTTTTGCCGGGAATGCCGAACCGCTCCAGGTGTACCTGATGGCAGATGCCGTTTCCCGGGCGGGAGAAGAAAACGCCGTATTTCTTTGCCATGCTCTGGAGGAACAGATGATCATCGGCGTTTTCGAATCCCTGCTGGAGCGTGTTGTGATCCGCATAGGCCACGCTCAGCTCCGTCTTGACCCGGTCAATTCCCATGGCTTCGAGTTGGAGGAAAGCCATGGTGCCGGTGGCATCCTGGGTGAGTGTCTGGTCGATGCGAAGCGCAATCTCATTGCCGCTCACCGCCTTACCTTCCACCAGATGGGTATGGATTATCT
>JAAZGN010000116.1 GCA_012511185.1 Clostridiaceae bacterium | reverse complement strand
GTCAATGATATCCTGATCGCCCAGGTCGGATCGGGGACTGACTTCATCGGGCGTTACGACCTGACCATCAATATGGATACCAACGCGGTCCACGAATTTTCCTGGCAGGCGGTTCCCATCGACGATACGCATTGCCCGGCCGATCCGGTCATGGACGAGCTCCTGTCCAAGTACCAGGAAGAAGTGGATGGTAAATACAATACAGTGATCTGCCGGCTGCCACACGAGATGGAACATGCTGACCGCTTCCGCGAAACGGAACTTGGCAATTTGTTTTCGGATATTCTCCGCTTCCAGCTGGGGGTAGACATTGTCCTGATCGCATCGGGTTCCATCCGAAAACCGAAACTGTCACGCCTGGTAACCCGGTCCGACCTGATGGAGCTTTACCCCTATGATGAGGCCATGATCAGTTTTTCCGTCACTGGTCAGGTCCTGGAGCGTATGCTGAATCATCTGATGCGGACGCTTTATAAGGAAGGTTCGCGTGAATTTTATCAATGGAATGCTGAACTGCGCCTGGAGGTCGACGGGGACGGCGGGGTTTCAAAGATTCTCATGGAGGGAAGACCACCAGGCAAAGATACCCAATACCGGATCGCCATCCAGGATTACCACTACGGTATTATCGCCGAAACATTCGGAATTACCCATGAGGAGCTGGCTGACAAGGGCCGCGTACGTGTGGTCAGTACCTCCGCCCAGGACAATATCATTGAATATTTCCGCAAGAATAAGATTCACCCCACCAGGCGGGACGGCAGGATCAGCCTGCAGAAACCGCTGGGGGAACGCTAAAAAAATCCCCGGCCGCTTCTTGCGGCCGGGGATAAACAAAGCAAAAAGCTTCCGTCATTCCTTGTGTTCCGTTTTTTGGCATTCGCCGCACAGACCGCTGAAGACGACGTTTGTCCGGCTAATCTTAAGGTTGCCGATGTCATCGGGTCGCGGTTCCTGCATGGGAATATCCAAAATAAGGCCACATGACTCACATTTGAAATGAGCGTGGAAACCCGGGGAAGCGTCAAAGCGCATTTCATGCGGTTCCGCCTGGACGGTGTGGATGATACCTTTTTCAAGAAAAAGGTTAACCGTGTTGTAAACGGTTGCCCGTGAGAAGAGATGACCGTCCTTTTGCAGTTCTGCGTAGATGTCATCGACTGTCGGGTGTTCCTTTGAGGCCGTCAGGTAATGGTAAATGTGAACCCTTTGGCTTGAAGGACTAATCCCGTGCTTCCTCAGTAATTCGACCGTCCGGGAGCTCAATGCCGGCTTCTTTCTTCTTTGCCCCAACTCACTTGTAGGAGTCGGCAATGGTCCAGTGATCTGCGATCTTTCCGACAAGGCCGATGCCGGGCTTGAGAGTTTTGCCGCCTTCCTGCCAGCCTGAAGGCGTGACTTCCTTGCCACCCGCCTTGCGGACCAGCTGGTAGGCCTTGATCTGGCGGATGGCCTCGGAGACATTTCTGCCCACCGGGGGGGTCAGAACTTCCATAGCCTGGATCTTGCCGTCGGGATCAATGATGAAACGGCCGCGTACGTTGACACCTGCTTCGCGGTCGTAGACGCCATAAAGTTCGCCGATAGCGCCCGAGGAGTCGGACAGCATGGGGAAGGGGACGTCCTTGCCGGCGATTTTCGACAGTTCAACGTCATTCCAGATCTTGTGGACGAATTCGCTGTCGACGGAAATCGACAGGACCTGAACGCCCAGTTTCTCAAATTCTTCATACCTGGCTGCAACTGCAGATACCTCAGTCGCTCAGACAAAGGTAAAGTCGCCGGGGTAGAAGCACAGCATCACCCATTGACCTTTGTAGTCCTCCAGTTTCACCGAGGTGAACTTTCCCTTGTGGTAAGCGGCCGCTTCAAAGAAGGGAGCTTGTTTTCCGACCATTGGCATTTTTAATATTCCTTTCTTCTTCCTGATTCTGCCCGGTCTCCAAAGGGAAGGGCAGCTTTCCTTTATGACTTTGTAATGATTACAAAGTCATAGTTATTTTAACACCGCCTATGCTACCATGAGCATGTCTTCCAGCGCAATCAAAACAGACGAAGGAAATGAACACAAGAAGAGGGGACAGGGCCATGACAAAACACCGTTACGATACCAAATCCATGGAAGCGCATGCCAGTTGGCGGGGGAAAATTGAAGTGACGCCCAGGGTCAGCGTCGGATCAAAGGAGAAGCTGTCAATTGCCTACACGCCGGGGGTTGCCGCGCCCTGTCTTGCGATCGCGGCGGACCCCATGATGTCTTATGACCTGACACGCCGTTGGAACCTTTGCCTGGTCGTAACGGACGGGTCTGCCGTCCTCGGCCTGGGAGACATCGGCCCCGAGGCCGCCATGCCGGTTATGGAAGGGAAGTGCGTCTTGTTCAAAGCTTTTGGCGGTGTGGATGCCTTTCCTCTTTGCATCCGGTCGAAGGATACGGACGAGATCGTCCGGACCATCGCCTTGCTGGCAGGCAGTTTTGGCGGGATCAATCTGGAGGATATCGCGGCGCCGCGCTGTTTTGAGATTGAAAGGAAACTGAAGGCTGTCTGTGATATCCCTGTATTCCACGACGATCAGCACGGCACGGCAGTTGTGGTGCTTGCCGCCCTGGTCAATGCGTTGAAGTTGACGGCCAGAACTTTAGAGCAGGCGCGTTTGGTATTCAGCGGGGCCGGTGCCGCGTCCATCGCGGTCGCCCGCCTGCTCATGGAGGCGGGGGCAGAGGATCTGGTCATCTGCGATCGGCAGGGGCCCCTTTATCCGGGGCGGGCGGGGATGAACCGGGAGAAGGCGCAGATGGCCGCCGTGACCAATAAAAGAGGGGTGAAAGGTACCATGGCCGACGCCCTGCAGGGCGCTGACGTCTTCATCGGTCAGTCAGGCCCGGATGTCATCACTGCACACATGGTCCGTACCATGGACCGGAATCCTGTCATCCTCGCCTACGCCAACCCCGACCCCGAGATTGATCCGGACGAGGCAAAGGCAGCTGGCGCAGCCATCGTCGCCACCGGGCGGTCTGACTACCCCAACCAGATCAACAATGTTCTTGCCTTCCCCGCGATTTTCCGGGGAACCTTTGATGCCAGGGCATCCGATATCAATGATGCCATGAAACGGGCAGCGGCCATGGCTTTAGCCGGAATGGCGGATGGCGGGGATCTCTCTTCAGAAAAAATTTTGCCAGAGCCCACGGATCCGCGTTTGAAAGAGATTGTCGCCCGGGCCGTTTTTGACGCGGCCCTTGCATCGGGTGTCGCGCGGATTAAAAGATAAACCGCCCGCAGGCGGTTGATCGCATGATTCCTCGGGCCGGCTCATGCCCAGGGATCTTCTTTGGCAGGAATCCGGATACCCGTCACGATGGCGGGGTAATCCCACAAAAACCAGACATCACCGGATGCCTTGCGTCTCAGGGTGACAAGGCGCGGGCTGTCAGCTCCCGACGACATCAGGCGGACCTTTTTGAACTCCTTGCTTTCGGCTGGGACTGGATCAGGCTGCACTTCAATGGTCAGGGGCTGATCAGGCGTGTAGTTGTTGTCCGGCCGGGCGCCCGCAAAGTAAGAGTCAGGCAGGTAGGGCTTATCCATCATGCGGTCGCGGATGAACTGCTGGTCGCGGACTGACAGGGGGTGCGGCCCGTGAAGAAAGTTCAGGACCTCCAGGCCAGTTTCCCGGTCATCGATATAAAGCTTGAGCGCGACAATAAGGAGGGCAGCTGTACCCTCAGGTTTTTTCATCATGTCCTGCGCCACAGTTACGAACTCCTCGCAGTTTGTTGGCAGCACCGGAAAAGTAATGGTCATGGTTAAACTCCTTTACCGTTTCGAACAGTTTATCACGCGGCTGTTTATTTTGTGATCAGGTCAAATCCAGCAAGCCAGGTCGCGTTGGACGTGCCGAACATATAGTTCATCACCAGCACATCGGTGATTTTGTTTTCCTCCACCAGTGTATACACATCGCGCACGTAAAAACGTGGATCAATCACGTATATTTCGTCGAAATGGTTGACGAGGTAGGGGACAAAGGCATTGCCGAAAGAATCCTTGATGACCAGGATTTTGCGGCCGGACTGATGGTCTGTTTCAATTTTCAGAAGGGCCCGGTCGCCGCCGGAGAAGTTGAGATAGCTGTTACTGCCCTTAATTCTTTCGTCATTCAGACGGATTTTATAAGTGACCGTCATCTCGCTGTCATCCCAGGCCGTGGCCGTGTAATCTGCAATAGGTTTCCAGCCTTCTGTGGTGTCAGGATTGTTTTTCAGAACCGCGCTTTTTGAAACGCGGTAGAGCGAACCCAGGTAGTTGCCCTCAATCTGGTAGTGCTCCATCGCCTCCAGCTTCGTAGCCTGGAAGCCGGCTGATTCACAGAAGGCGACGTAGGCGTAATAGGCGCCAAGTCCTGTCCAGTGATGGTCGGTCCGGTAGTAGATATACTGGTCGCGGTGGAAGAGGAGCTGATCGTAGGCATTGACGCGGTGAATGGAGGGATCGAGCACCTCGTTGACGATGCCAATGCAACGCTTCTGCGAAGAATAGTCGGAGTGGTATTCATCGGGCGCGTACAGTTCGATTGCCGTTGGCGCGATCAAACTGTAGAGTTGCCTGCTGCTGCCCAGTTTCTCATGGAGCTGGTTGAGACGCTTCCCGTAGGCCTGTAGTCTTTGCTCATTGCCGTAATAATACTCCATAGCCCGTTTATTAACAATCAGTAGTGTCTTCATGGACACAACATCTTCTGCCGGCTCGAGGGGAGGCGGCTCGTCAGCTTGCGTCGGCAAAGGGTCGGTTCTCTCCGTTCCCTCCCCGGCCGGAGTTGTGACAGGGTCGGTGACCTCAGCCGGCAGGGTTTCCTGCGGAACCAGGCTGCCTTCTTCATCGGGCATAGGGTAAATGGCCATCCCGTCCGCGTTGAGATTAGGGTAGGCGATGTTGCGCCAGTTTTTGCCAGCACGGATGAAGGCCTCGCGAAAGGGAAACTGGTCGTTGTACCATTTTTCGATATTGGCCGCCTGCTTTCCCGTTCGCGCATCGTTGTACGAGAGGGTGGGGAAGCGGGCCAGGGTACGCGCCTCGTCCTCGGAAAGGTCCTGTTCAGGCGCAATCAGATGTAAGACGCCTATGACAAGAAGAGCGACCAGAAAAGTGACGACGAGGGCGGATTGGTTGGATTGCCGGGTTTTCATGTGCTCACCTGAAAGTTCTAAAAGCGGAAATACAAAAAAGGATTATAGCTGGACGCGACCAGGGAAGCCGTGGAAATAAGAAGCAACAAGAGCACGTCGGCGGTCTGCAAAACACCGCCGACAGGGGAATTTTCCAGCTGTCGTAAGGGCTCCTTGAATCTTTGCCGGATCCAAGGCAGGAGGGGTGTCGAGAAGACCGTAGCCACCAGGATAAAGAAGAGGTGCTGTTTCCAAAGGATTTTTGCCTCAAGATCGACAAAACCGGCAAGGCCCGGCGAGACGATTCTGCCCCAGAAAGTCAGAAAATCCGCTGTTTTTGTGAAATAGAAAAGACTCCAGCCCACCAGAACTGCCAGCATGGTCCACAGGTGGCCGAGCACACGGGGAATTTTCTCTTGCCGGGGCAGGATGAGAACCCGCTCCAGGGTCAGGAGCACAAAGTAATAAAGGCCCCAAAGAATAAAGTTGACACTGGCTCCGTGCCAGAGGCCGGTCAAAAACCAGACCACGAAAGTGTTGCGTAACCGGTGGCGTTTATTGCCGCCCAGCGGGATGTAGAGGTAGTCGCGAAAGAAGGTGCTGAGCGAGATGTGCCAGCGGCGCCAGAAATCCGTAATGGTCGAGGCGATATAGGGGTATCTGAAATTCTCCATAAAACGGAAGCCGAACAGGAGACCCAGGCCAATGGCCATGTCGGAGTAACCCGAAAAGTCAAAATAGATTTGGATGCAAAAGGCAATGATTCCGAGGATGGCCGTTGCGGAACTGACTTGGGCGAAGTGCCCCGACTCGAGGCAGAGTTCGACGATTTCACTGGCGTAGTTGGCGATCAGGACCTTCTTGGCCAGTCCTCCGAGAAAGCGGCAGATCCCTGCCGACATCCCATCGAGCGTGATCCTGCGATGGTAAAGGTCCTTCTCAATATCAATGTAGCGGACAATGGGGCCGGCAATCAGCTGGGGGAACAAGGAGACGTAGAGCAGAAAGCGGGCGTAGGAACGTTGGATTTTGATCTCGCCCCGGTAGAGGTCGATGATATAGGTCAATGCCTGGAAGGTGTAAAAAGAGATACCGACCGGAAGCGAGATCGAAGGCGGCTCAAAATGAAAGAAGGGGAGGATATTGAGGATTTCGACCAGGAACCCCGTGTACTTGAAATAGACGAGACTGGCCAGGGCCATGACTATGGCAGTGACCAGCCAGCCTTTGCGGACGCCCTGCGACCGTGCCCGTCCCACGAAGATCCCGCACAACCAGATGATGAAAGTAGTAAGAATGAGCAGGATGACGTAGACAGGTTCCCCCCAGGCGTAAAAAAACAAAGAGGCCAGGAGCAGGAAGGCATTTTGAGTACGGACCCGGCTTGTCAGCCAGGCAGCGACCAGGCAGACGGGCAGAAAGACATATAAGAAGATTAAAGATGAAAATACCATGGCTTATCTCTTTGCCTTATTTTATTCCCCCTTCGCGGAATGTCAAGATAGCTGAAAGAGCTTGTTATGGTTGCGAAAAAATGAGTTCCGCATCGGTTGTATCAAGCCAAGCCAAGAGCAGGTCGACAACGGCGCCGTAGCTTTTTACGCCATCTCCCTCATTGTTTGCTTTGAGGTAGGCATCATTGACCTGCTCCGAGAAATCGGCGACCGGCGTTTCAAAGGCTTCCCAGTAAAGTGATTCGGCCTGCAGGTCGCGGATGATGGCGGGTGACAGTTCTTCCCTGTAGGCCGCGCTCCACCGGTCGCGATCTTCCTCCCACAGTCTGTGGGCAGCGCTTTTCCAGGCGCTGATCAAGCCTGAATAGCGCCAGACAGGGTCGGGATGGCAGACACAGCTTAAAAAGGCCGCAAAATCGCTGTCACCCTCACTTGCGAAACCGCGGGAGTGTGAGATTTCGTGAGCGGTCGTTGATGCGATCATGAAGGCAGGCTGGTCGATGTTGACATTGGGCTCGATAAAAAACGGCATGTAGAGACCCACGATATGGGTGTAGGACCAGTAATGGGAAAGCAACACGCCTTTTGGCCGTGCGCGGACAGGGCTTCCGAGGGCGGGCCAGCGGGCTGCCGCTTGATCCCAGCCGTCAAAGGCGGCCTTCCAAACGGAGTTCAACGGGCCGATGTCAACGGTGCCATCGTTTGATTCAGGCAAGCCCTGGCGCGCCTGGACGGCGGCCCTCGCCAATTGGCGCACCGCTTCTTCCAGTTCATCAACCGAATGTTCCCGCAAAGGGAGGTCAAGTTTGGCGGCGAGAGGCGGACGGGCGTAATTCAAGCCGTGAAAGACCAAAAAGAGGGAGAGCAGGATGCAAATAGTGCCGAGAATCACAAGCGCGGATCGCAGCAAACGGCGAAGGCGGCAGGCACGATTTGTGAAGAGGCGGACAACTCCCAGGATCAGAAGCAGGAGAAGGACGGGTGTCCCGATGACCACCAGGAGCTCGGTTAACGAAAAGGAAAACTGGCTGAAGGGCCAGGCCCAGACAGAGGCGAGTGGAGAGAAGATACGGGTCGTGTAGTATTCGGCTACAGCCGGCTTGCGGAAGGCGATTTCACGGAAGATGACCAGGCTGAACGCGACCAGGGCAGCGAGAGCCAGGAAGATCGAGGCGCCAAAAAGGGGCGGGCGGAATCCTGCTGTCTTGTTATGCTTAGTTTTGTCCTTCATTTTTGTCACCTTTACTGCAGATCTTCTTATTCTCTCACATCCCGGTAGCAAGAGGGCGTCGGAACGTGGCTTTCTGCTATGATTGGGATGGTGCTTTACAGGGCGCCGATTGATCCTCTTCAGCGGAAAGGAACCGACATGAGTATTCCAACCCCCCACATTGAAGCAAAAAGTCCTGATGAAATTGCCAAGACCGTCCTGATGCCGGGTGACCCGCTCCGGGCCCAATTTGTCGCACAGACCTACCTCGAGATGCCCGTATGTTTCAACCAGGTACGGGGCATGCTGGGTTATACAGGCTTCTACAAGGGGAAGCGTGTATCTGTGATGGGGTCAGGGATGGGGATTCCATCCTCCATGATCTACATCCACGAGCTCTATGCCTTTTATGAAGTGGATACCATCATCCGCATCGGCAGTACCGGTGCCATGCAGCCGGAGATCAAGCTGCATGATCTGGTTCTTGCGACCGCCGCCAATACGGACTCGAAGATCAACCATGGTTTGTTCGGGCCTTACGAGTTTTGTCCGACACCCGACTTTGATCTGCTGATCCAAGCCTATGCGAAAGCAAAAGAGAAAGGCATCCGTGTGCATGCAGGGACTGTTTTGAGTTCCGACCAGTTTTACACCGCGTTGCCGGATCAAGTCTTCCAAAACCTGATGCAGTTCGGGGCACTGTGCGCCGAGATGGAATCAGCAGGGCTTTACATGAAGGCTCGGCAGTTCGGCAAGCGCGCGCTTGGCATGTTTACGGTCAGCGACCATATCCTGACCGGTGAATCCGACTCACCGGAGGCGCGCCAGGAGGGCTACCGCCAGATGATGGAGCTTGCGCTCGAGATCGCGCCGGAATAAAGAAAGTGCCGGTTGTAAAGACAGCCGGCACTTATAACACGGGTTTTCTGTTTTTTTACGGACCCGATTGGTTCTCTTCCCGGGCTTTGCCGATGAAGGCGTCCAGGGAAAGGGATCCGAGATTTCCTTCATCGCGGCTTCGTACCGAAACCGCGCCTTTTTCCGCTTCCTTGTCACCGACCACCAGCATGTAGGGTACCTTGGCCAGCTGAGCCTCCCGGATCTTGTAGCCGATCTTCTCATCGCGTGCGTCAAGCTCGACCCGCAGGCCTTGATCCTTTAATCGCGATACGACGGCTTTGGCGTAGTCGGTGTTATGTTGCGAGATGGTCAGGACCCGGACCTGATCCGGAGACAGCCAGAAGGGGAATTTGCCCGCGAAGTGTTCAATCAGGATGGCCATGAAACGTTCCAGGGCTCCGTAGGCGACGCGGTGGACGACGATGGGACGGTGCTTTTCACCGTCGGAACCCGTGTATTCGAGTTCAAAGCGCTGGGGCATCTGGAAGTCGAGCTGAACGGTTCCGCACTGCCAGCTGCGGCCGATGGCTTCACGGATGTGAAAGTCGATCTTGGGTCCGTAAAAGGCGCCATCGCCTTCATTGATGGTATAGGCGGCGCCAAGATCGTCGAGAACATTCTTCAATACCTCTTCAGCCCGGTTCCAGTCTTCGATGGCGCCCATGGCATTTTCCGGCCTGGTCGACAGCTCGACCCGGAACTGGAAACCGAAGCCCCGGTAAAGGTCGTCGATCAGGCGGACAATCCCGCTGATTTCATCCGCCATCTGGCCGGGTGTCATGAAAAGGTGAGCATCATCCTGGGTGAAGGCGCGGACCCGCATCAT
>JAAZGN010000115.1 GCA_012511185.1 Clostridiaceae bacterium | reverse complement strand
GCGATACATAAGCGTTCTTGGGACAGAGATCATCCGTGTATTTCGCGCGGCCGGTTGCTTTGTCGTAGGCATCGACCCGCTTCGTACTTTTCCCAACTTCCATAGGTAACTCCCTCTAAACGATGATTTACGGAACGAGATATTTCCGTTTCAGCCTTTCGGAAATTATAGCACAAGAGGAAAAGGAGAACCCCGGCCTGCGGCAGGCTGGGGGCGGGAATATGGCATGCGAAATCCGGCTCGTGATATAGTATTGTCGAGCTAAAAGGGGAGGGGACGGACCATGGAAGACCGCTTCAAACAGATCATGGATCGGGTCGTGGCCAATCCGGATAAAAAAAAGTGCGCAGTTGTCTGTGCTGACCAGAATACCAGGCAGGCGGTCCTGGAGGCGGAAGAGAAGGGACTGGTGCAGGCCTTTTTTTACTCTGTCGGCGATCCCGCCGCGTCCGAAGAGCGCGTCCGTTTCCACCCGACGGAGCAAGAGGCGGCCATGGAAGCCGTGTCAGGGGTCCATGCGGGTCAGCTTGACATGATCCTCAAGGGCAAGATCGACACCGCTGTCCTGCTCAGGGAAGTCGTCAACAAAGAGTATGGGCTCCTGTCCGGCCGCCTGATCTCCCACGTCGCCCTGCTCGATGTCCCGCGCTATCATAAGATGCTGCTGTTGACGGATGGCGGCATGGTTATGTATCCCAATCTGGAGCAGCTGGGGGGAATCCTTGAAAACGCGGTGGGCGTCATGCGCCGCCTTGGTGTCGTAACTCCCAAGGTGGCCTGTCTCGCTGCCGTTGAAAAAGTACATGACCGTATGCCGGAAACGGTCCGGGCTGCTGCCTTGAAGGAAATGTACCAAAAAGGTGAAATCCAAAACTGCGTCATTGAAGGGCCTATCTCCTTTGACCTGGCCTTCGACAGGCAGGCGGCCGGGATCAAGGGCTATGAAAGCCCGGTTGCGGGCGATGCGGATATTTTCCTGGTGCCTGACTTTGTTTCAGGCAATTTACTTGCCAAATCGCTTGTCTATGGCGGCGGTGCGAGGTTTGCGGGCTTTCTGTCCGGAGCGCGGGCACCTGTCATCCTCACCTCCCGGTCTGCCTCGGCGGAGGAAAAACTCTATTCCATTGCCTGCTCGGCCTTTGTTTTATCTGCTTCCCTTTAAAGGAGTCTGATTCCTTCATGAAAATCCTGGTCATTAACCCCGGCTCAACGACAACCAAGGTGGCTTTGTTTGAGGACCTTGACCTTGTCAAGGAGAAAAAAATCAATCACTCAAACGAAGAGCTCGCGGGCTTTGATTCGATCCGCGAACAGCTCCCTATGCGGGTCGGCCGGGTTGCCGGCTTTCTGAGGGAAGAGGGCTTGGATCCCGGCTCCATTGATGTCATTGTGGCCAGGGGAGGCATGCTTCCGCCTGTCCGGCACGGCGCTTATGTGGTGGACCAGGACCTGGTCAACACCCTCCTGGACTGTCCGGCGGAAGAGCACGCGTCCAATCTGGGCGCGGGGATCGCTTATCACCTGGCAGGGGACAAGGGGACGCCCGCTTATATTTACGATTCGGTTTCAGTTGATGAACTGACGCCCCTGGCCCGGCTGTCCGGTGTTAAAGGCTATAACAGGCGCAGCTTCAGCCATGTTCTCAATACGCGGGCAGTCGCGCGCCAGGTCGCGGCCAGTGAGGGTTTTGATCTGGAGGAAGAGAATGTCATCGTCGCCCATCTGGGGGGAGGGATTTCACTTAATCTGCAGTCCAAAGGTTCTCTGATTGACATTGTATCGGCCGATGAGGGTCCTTACTCCACGGAGCGGGCCGGCGGACTTCCGGTCTTCACCGCGGTCCGGATCGTCAGGAAAGAGGGGTTGGATACCCTTTACAAATATGAATCCGGAAGAGGGGGCCTGCTTTCTTATACGGGCTCCAACGATGCTGTCGCCATAGAAGAGCGGGCCCTGGATGGGGATTCTGAATCACGCTTGCTTTATGAGGGAATTGCCTACCAGACAGCCAAGGCCATCGGCAGCCTGGCCACGGTCGTCAAAGGCCGGGTCCGGGCTATCATCCTGACCGGAGGCATGGCCCGGTCGAAACTGGTCACTGATGCGGTCGAGGAAAGCGTCCGTTTCATCGCCCCTGTTTACCTCTATCCCGGTGAGCTGGAGATGGAGGCTCTGGCTGCCGGTGCCTGGCGCGTTATGCGCGGGGAGGAGAAGGCGAGGGTTTTCCGGCCCTAGCCGCTATTCCTCGCCCCTGTCGGGGTGCTCCATCATATCTTCCCAATATTCCTCAATATTGGCCGCCTGCTTGGCCTTGACGTGCTGTTCACGCTCCTGACGGGCCTTCTCAGCGGCCGCGATGGTTTCATTGGGTGTCATTTCCATGAGAGCAGGGTTGTCAAGGAGCGAGTCGAAGAGCTCCAGGCTCTTGATGAAGTAGTAGCCGTCACAGATGCGCTCATCCAGGGTGATGTTGAGGTCGATGGTTTTTTTCCATACCACTTCCTCGGTCCGGATATCACGGTAGGGTTTCAGGTAAATCCGGCCGATGGCGCAAAAGACGGAGGTTGTCCCAAACTCGTAGAGGTGGTGGAACATGGCGTCACCGCCGATGCTTCCCATGTGGGAAATAAAAATCGAAGAATAAAGGGGAATCAGTTCCATCAAGGATTTTGGCATCATGCCGTGGAAGTCAAGAGCCCGCGCCGCGGAGACAATGAAGCGCTTGAGGAAGCGGGGCAGCTTGGTGACCATGCCGATGAAGCGGTCGTCTTCCTTGCCTGTCGTCCCCTTGATCTCGTCAACGCTTTCCGCCATCTTATCCCGAACAGAAGACAGGGTGTCGTCGCCGTCGAAGCGGACACGCGCCACAGATTCCAGGCCTTCATCGGTCAGCGCCGTTTTAACGACATAAAGAATGTCAAAGGAGTTGTGCTGGTAGAGCCTGCGTCCCGCTACAAAACGGTTGAGGTTGGGCCGCCGCGTGAAGGTGTGCAGGCAGGCCGCCGAGATGATATTGAAAACGGTGATCCGCTCACCTTTTTTTCGTTGTTCCCGGATGTATTTTTGAATGTTTTCGACACAGTAGGATTTGCTGTAATAGACGGCTGATTCGTTTCGGCCCCGCATGATGTAGGGCATGATATCGCCGATAGGGTCGCGGGTATCGCGGACCAGGGTTCCGTCACTTCTGCGGTAGAACATGGGTCACACCACCTCTTTTTAGAGTCCCGAGGGGCCCGCCGGTGTCTCCAAACCCGGCGTCAGCCCCAAAAGGCCGGAATTTCTGGTACATGATAACACAGACAAGTGAACGGTTCGTGTATTGAAACTGTAATGTATGTACCTTACGCGAAGACCGGCTCTGTGGTATTTTATGGGAGATTGCAGTCTGGCTCCCCGGGCCGGTCTGTTTTACTACGTGATAACCGGAGTCATCAAAGAGCAGATGAAACATCTTGTTGGTTGGAGAGCCATCGCACTACTCGTCCTGACCGTCCTTTTTATGGCGACTGCAATTACTGTCTTTTCTTGCCGACGCTCCATGAGACCCCCGACGGACGGGCTTGATTTGACCATGACCAGCAGCTCAACGACGACTTCTTCCCTCAGCACAGAGACCACCACAACCACGACGACGGAAACCACCACGTCAGAAACCACGACGACGGAACCTGAGATCGTTTACCATTACTCCCACATGATTGTCTTTTTGGATATCCAGCGCGTTGTCTTCTTTCACACGCCGGAACACGAGCCGCCTGTAGCCGAGGTTTCGCTTCGTATTTCTACGGGGAAGAAAAAGGGGACGACACCGACGACGCCCAAGGACAAGCCTTTCATCCTTTCAGGCTACACGCCCAGGCAGCTCCTGTTCACCAAGGACGGCAATGTCTGGGTCCGGCACGCCACCCATGTCAGCGGCGATATCTTCTTCCATTCGCAACCCTACACTTATTACCAGGATGCCGACGGCAAGGCCGTGCCCCTGGACAAGAGCCGCTTCAATCTTGCCGGTTACCGGCAACTGGGCATTTCGACGACCTCGAACGGTTGCATCCGGCTTTCGATTCGTGATGCCATCTTCATCCAGGAGAATATCCACAAGGGCATGCCTGTCTATATCTTTGACAGCAGCAAGGACTACGATATTCCCGATGCCCCGGAAAATCCGTCACCCTTTCTGGGTAATGGATGGGATCCGACTGACATGGATCCCGCCAATCCATACCGGCAAAGGGAGAAGAACAACATGGCCTGGAAGTTCAAGCCAATCGGCATCCAGCCCTATACCCTGGTCGGCCAACTGATTGATCCCGCCGAGATCATTGGCAATAAGGACGCCCTCCCCGCAGGAACCACCTACCGCTATCTCCACGTCCCCGATGTGTCTGTACCGGTCCAGCGGACTGTCTTCGTCCTGGTGGTCTATCCCGACGGGTCCTTCGAGGAAATCCGGACCCGCATCCGGGTTGTTGACGAGATCCCGCCCGAGCCGGTTGAGACGGATCCGCCTCATCCAACGGAACCACCAACGACCGTTCCGCCGACGACTGTCCAACCGACGACAGAACCTCCGACAACGACAACAACAGCGGATACGGCTGAACCAGAACCGACAACAACAGAGCCAGCTGAACCGGAACCATAGAGGGCCTGACATAATAAATTCCGGGACAGACAGATATTCTTGGCAGCGGAGCGGCGAGAGTAGATCGTCGCTAAATCCCTTTTTTGTTACTGACGCTGGTTGCTTCTTCCCGTAATCTGGTTCTTTGCGTTCCGTCCTGAACTTGAGAATTTTTCTCATTCAAGTCTTCGGATCCCTTCCAATTTATCCGGCATGAACAGTTGTG
>JAAZGN010000114.1 GCA_012511185.1 Clostridiaceae bacterium | reverse complement strand
CTGTAAACACAATATGCGGTATTAGCCATGGTTTCCCACAGTTATTCCCCAGCAAAAGGCAGGTTACTCACGTGTTACTCACCCGTCCGCCACTCGGGTCAAATCACTTCCGTCCGAAAACTTCCGTCAAGTGACCCCCGTTCGACTTGCATGTGTTAAGCACGCCGCCAGCGTTCATCCTGAGCCAGGATCAAACTCTCATGTAGATATGAGAGCCCTTTGGCTCTTTATTACTTTACTGTCCGCTAACCTCAATTCTTACTCAAATTAAGGTCCCGTCTTTTTCGCACTGTTCAATTTTCAAGGTCCACCCGCACCCTTCTCCCGAATGGCGCTTTGCTAGAATAACAGCCATTACATGCCTTGTCAACTGCTGTTTCCTGTAAGATATTTAGGGGATAACACAATTCACGAAAGGCTTGAAATGCCTGTGATCTCACTGTTTCGGCTCCGCGGCCGGGCCAATGTCCAGTTCCGCCCTTCCGGCTTCTGCCGCGCTTTCCCGACATCAATTATATCACAGGCGGGTCGGGCGTTCCAGCCTTGCTTCCCGAACCCGGAATTTCCAAACCATGCTCACAGCTCGCTCCCCGTATGGTATTCTCTTTAAAACGATTACTCGTATCCTGGCGGGACATTTACCGGCTGGGCTGCATACAAACAGGAAGGAGCCTGTGCTTTGAACAAGATAATAGCGCGTGAACAGCTTAACAGCGAGACAGTCCTGATGGATGTTGAGGCCCCGCTGATTGCCCGCAAAGCGCTGCCGGGGCAATTCATTATATTCAGAGTCGACAAAGAGGGCGAACGCGTACCTCTTACCATCGCAGGTACGGATCCTGAACGCGGTTCCGTCCGTATCATCTTCCAAACGGTTGGCAAATCAACTCTGCGCCTTGGCGACAAGCAGGTTGGCGACACGCTGACCAGCTTTGTCGGGCCCTTGGGCAAGCCATCGGAACTTGATGAGTATGCCGGCAAGCGCGTTGCCGTCATCGGGGGCGGCCTGGGCATGGCCATCGCTTACCCGCAAGCCGCTTACCTGCATAAAATCGGGGCCACAGTCGAAGTGATCGCGGGCTTTCGAACCAGGGACTTGATCATCCTGGAAGAAGAAATGAAAGCTGTTTCCTCCCGTTTTCACTTAATTACCGATGACGGTTCCAGCGGCAGGAAAGGCTTCGTAACCCACGTACTCGAAGACCTGATCCAGGAAGACGATCCCCTTGATCTGGTTCTGGCCATCGGCCCCCTGGTCATGATGCGGGCCGTTGCCCAACTCACCAGACCTCACGGGATCAAAACCATTGTCAGCATGAATACCATCATGGTGGACGGAACCGGCATGTGTGGCTGCTGCAGGCTGACAGTCGGAGGTGAAGTCAAGTTTTCCTGCGTCGACGGGCCGGACTTTGACGGCCACCAGGTTGATTTTGATGAGTCAATCCGCCGGTCCAATGCCTACCTGGAACAGGAAGCCTATGACCGGGAAGAAGAGATTAAACTTCACCGTTGCCGCATGACAGGGGAGGTGCGTCGTGGCTGATTACAAAACAAACATGAAGCCTGTAAAAACCGGGATGCCCGAACAGGATCCAACCGTCCGCAACCGCAACTACGACGAAGTGGCCCTGGGTTATACCACTGAGATGGCCCTGGAGGAAGCGACGCGGTGCCTCCAGTGCAAGCACCGGCCCTGTGTCGGCGGCTGCCCTGTCAATGTTCAGATTCCCGAATTCATCAACCATATCGTCCGTGGTGACTTCGAGGGCGCCTACCAGACCATCCTGGAAACAAACAGCCTGCCCGCCGTCTGCGGCCGTGTCTGCCCGCAGGAAAACCAGTGCGAGCTGGTTTGCGTCAGAGGAATTAAGGGTGAACCCGTCGGCATCGGACGCTTGGAGCGATTTGCGGCCGACTGGCATTTCGAGCACATCGGCCAGGCGCCCGAAAAACCGGAATCAAACGGCCATAAGGTCGCCATCATCGGCTCGGGCCCGGCGGGACTGGCATGCGCAGGCGATCTGGCAAGACTCGGCTATGACGTGACCATATTTGAGTCCCTGCACGTAGCCGGCGGCGTTCTCATGTATGGGATTCCTGAATTCCGCCTTCCCAAATCACTGGTGCAAACCGAAATCCAACAACTGAGAGCGCTCGGTGTCAAGATTGAATGTGACATGGTCGTCGGAAAAATCCTGACCCTGAACGAACTGTTAGGTGAGCAGGACTTTGAAGCTGTGTTTATCGGAACAGGCGCAGGTCTTCCTGCCTTCATGAATATCCCCGGGGAAAATCTGAACCAGGTGTACTCCGCCAATGAATTTTTAACCCGTGTCAACCTGATGCAGGCCTGGCGATGGCCCGTGGCGGCAACTCCGATCAGCATTGGACAGCGTGTGGCCGTCATTGGCGGCGGTAATGTCGCCATGGACGCAGCACGCTCCTCCATGAGGCTGGGAGCTGATGAAGTCTATATCATCTACCGCCGTTCTGAAGAGGAATTGCCGGCTCGCCACGAAGAAGTAGAGCATGCCAAAGAAGAGGGCATTCAGTTCATCCTGCTGGCCAACCCGGTGGAGATTCTCGGTAACGAGGAAGGATGGGTGACGGGAATCCGTTGCATCCGGATGGAGCTGGGCGAGCCCGCCGATTCCGGTCGCAAACGCCCCGTTGCCATCCCCGGATCTGAATTCACCATCGACCTGGAT
>JAAZGN010000113.1 GCA_012511185.1 Clostridiaceae bacterium | reverse complement strand
GACACACTGCCTGTGATTATCCCCGACGCCATGATGAGCGCGTATGCCATTGAGTACGGAGACATAATCAGTCTCTACACGCAGGATCACTTCTACGAGGCGCACTCACCTTCTCTCAGGTTCATGGAGGTGGAGGTTGTCGGCTCTTTTAAAGGTTTAACGGCCTGGAATCATCTCTACGCCCCACTCCCCCTGGGAGCGCTGGAACCTGAGAATTCATCCTTGAATGAGATTCTGAAGGAGATGGGACTGACCGACCATCGACTCGAGACAGGAAGATATCGTGCTCCCTTTGGGTTTTGGAAGGATTTTACAGAGCAGCAGATTCTGGACGTCAGTCTGGACAATTACTACATCTCGTCCATGACCTTCAACATAAGCGATCCGGCAAAGCTGACCGCAGTCCGGGATTCGCTTGAAAAGAACGGTTTTTCCGGGGCAGGGGTCGACGGCAGTATCCGTGTCAGTCTTGTCCTTGAAGATTCCCAGTTTTTGGAAAAAGTCCGCTCGATTGATCAGAGGAGTTTCTATCTGGAGCTGCTCTACCCGGTTCTTGTTCTACTGGTAACGCTTCTTGGTCTTCTCACGGGATTCCTGTCGATCAGGGCCAGACGCGAGAATATTGCCCTGATGCGAAGCCTCGGGACCAAGAAGAGTGCCATCTTCAGAACCATCTTCGGTGAACAGGCACTCCTTCTGTTACTGGGGGGCGGGATGGCGGCCGCCTTATGGCTGATTGTGCGGGGGCCTGCTGAACTTGTGTCAGCCAAGACCCATGCCTTCATGATCGGCTACGCTATCAGCGCCTTCATCTCGATCATCTTGCAGAACCGTAAGTCAGCCTTAACTGTATTAAGTGAGAAAGAATAGGAGGATCAAAGTATGTGTATCATCCGCCTGGATTCAGTGCAATACAGCTACGTTAACCGCTATCAGACGGTAGAGGCACTCGAAAATGTCAGCTGCAGCTTCGAGCAGGGCAAGATCTATGCCATTATCGGAAAAAGTGGGAGCGGTAAATCCACCATGCTCTCGCTCATGGCTGGTCTTGATCTGCCAAAGCAGGGTGATGTCTACTTCCGCGGCCAATCCACCAGGGACCTCGACCTTGATCAGTACCGCCGCGACCAGGTTGCAATCATTTATCAGAGTTTTCGCCTCTTCCCACTGCTCACGGCCGCTGAGAATGTCATGTATCCGATGGAACTTCACGGTATCAAACCGCGTGTTGCCAAAGCACGTGCCCAAGACTATATTCGCAGCGTGAATCTCGGTGAAACCGAGTTTAACCGCTTCCCCTCCATGCTCTCGGGCGGCGAACAACAGCGCATTGCCATCGCCCGCGCACTCGCAATGGATACCGACCTGATTCTTGCAGACGAGCCGACAGGCAACCTGGATACGGCGACGGCTCGGAATATCATTGAACTGCTCGCCGACCTTGCCCACGATCAGAACTACTGTATCGCAGTCGTGACCCATGACCGTGAAATCATGGATATGGTGGATGTGACCTACCAGATGCGTGATGGGGTGCTCCTGCAGGATGAGTGACGTGGGATCCAGCGGTGGATCCGTATAGTTTTTGTACATCAGTTGTTGCGGATGGCTTTGCAGATGGCTTCGGGACATACGGATCTAATCACCCGGTTTTTCCGGATAATGAAAAAAGGGGCTGTCCCTCCACACTTCTCAGTGTTCTGAGACAGACCCTTTTCATCTCAACCCGCCGGGACCGTGGGTCCCCTCTCAGCCGCGGGTTTTATTCATTTCTTCTTCCAATTCCTCGGCCAGTCTCATCTCATAAGACCGCTTCTTGTTCCAGTAGTGTTCTTTTCGTCCCTGCAGCTTTTGCATGAGGGTTACCAAGCCAATCAGTGCCACTGTGACAGCAATCAAACCAAGTGTATAATAAAACTTTTCCATGCCTAATCGATGAGTGCCTCCATCTCGTCAAGTGATCGCTCAAAGGCGTCAAGCGCCCCGACAATGGTCTCCGGACGGGTCATGTCGACGCCAGCCTTTTTCAATACATCAATAGGCCAGCCAGATGAGCCCGAGGACAGGAAGCGCAGGTAGCGGTCGACAGCCGGCTGCCCCTCCTTAAGAATAGCTTGGGCGAAGGCAGTGGCCGCCGCAAAACCGGTCGCGTATTGGAAGACATAAAAGTTGTAGTAGAAGTGGGGAATCCTAGCCCATTCGTTGGCGATATCGGGATCGAAGGTCAGAGCCTCGCCGTAATACTTCTTGTTCAATTCTCCATATTGTTCGCTCAGGAAATCGGCTGTCAGGGCAGTGCCTGATTCATCCGCCTCATGGATCTGGTATTCAAACTCAGCAAACTGGGTCTGGCGGAAGACTGTGCCCTTGAAGCCGTCCAGGTAGTGATTGATAACGGCGGCCCGCATCTTGTCATCTTGCGCAGTCTTCAAAAGGTAGTCGGTCAGGAGCACCTCATTGCAGGTTGAGGCAATTTCCGCCAGGAAGATTGGATAATCACCGTATTGGAAGGGCTGGGACTTGCGGGTGAAATAGGAATGCAGGCTGTGGCCCAGTTCATGCGCCAGGGTGTAAAGATTGTCCAGGGTGCCCTGCCAGCTGATCAGGATAAAGGGGTTGGTCTTATATGAGCCGCCCGAATAGGCGCCGGAACGCTTGCCGGCGTTGACGGCCCAGTCGATCCAGCGTTCATCAAAGGCCCGCTTCAGGACGGCGGTGTATTCCTCGCCCAGGGGGGCCAGCGCCTTGTAAAGGATCTCTTTGGCTTCATCAAAGGAATAGTGGGGGTCGATATCCTCAACCAGCGGCGCATACATATCGTAGGAGTGAAGCTCTTCTACGCTCAGTATCTTCTTGCGCAGTTCCACATAGCGGTGCAAAAGCGGCAGCCGCTGGTTGACGGCCTCAAGCAGGCTGTCATAGACCGACTCAGGGACGGCATTCTTGAACAGCGACGCCTCGCGACCTGTTTTGAAACCGCGGACATTCATGTTGTAGGTGTTGCCGCGGAT
>JAAZGN010000112.1 GCA_012511185.1 Clostridiaceae bacterium | reverse complement strand
GGCCCCTGTCGGCCGGCTGGAGAAGATAGGCCTGTGAATGGTAAAGCCCCGCCGGCGAATAAATCCTGTCAGCCGCGCCCCCCGCGGAGAGGATGGAGACGGCAGTCTGGTCCGCCAGGGCGCTTATTTCTCTGGCAGTGCCACTCTGCTCCCCCTTCAGGTGCGGATCGCCGTGCTCTTCCATGGCGGGCCGGGTTTCTTCCGGTGCCTGCGGGAAGACTTCAAGGGAAAAGCCGTCCGAATCCCCTGCCTCCCGGGGGATCTGTGCCTTATCCATCATGCTTGCGCCGCCCCAAAGGAACTGCCGGATGATGAAGCCGGTGACAAAAAGCAGGGCAAGGACGGCAGCGACTGAAGCCCATCGCTGCCAGGAAAGCACCCTGGCCGGACGTCCCGACACGGCAGGGCGGGCCGGCTCCACATCAAGGAGCAGGTCGCCATCAATCCCCGACAGGCTGTCCAGTATAAGATTTACTTGTTTTTCCCCGTCCTTAGCCATGGTAACCTTGTTCTTCCAATTCTTCTTTCAGTTCACGCCTCATCCGGTGTAAAAGCACCTTGACCGCTCCCTCGGTCGTGTCCTCTTCTTTGGCGATCTCCTTGACCGGTGAGGCAAAGTAGTAGCGTTTCAAAAAGATGATCCTGCGCCGGTCCGGCTGCCTGCGAAGGTAATCGCTGATCATCCGGCTCAACTCTTGGCCTTCTACAACCCGGACGATATCGCTGTCCGAAGCCAGGATTTCCTCCATCTCTTCCAGGATGAGGGGGATCTGGCCCCCACCTCTTTTCTCCCTGGTCCTGGCCCTGATCTTGTCAAGGGAAAAGTTGCGGGCGATCCTGCACAGATAGGCTTTGAAGTACAAAGGCCGCTCGGGCGGGATGGCTCCCCAGGCCGCCATGTAGGTATCGTTCACGCATTCCTCGACGTCCTCATGGTCCCCAAGGATGTTCCAGGACAGGGACCGCAATAGCGCCCCGTACTTGGCCATGGTGGCTTCGATGGCCTCTTCCGACCGCTCGAAGTATAAATCCAGGATGGCCTCGTCTGTTCTGTCCTTCTCCGCCGCCACCGTTCCGCAATCCCTGCCTTTGTAGTAGTGGGGGCACTGTCACCCCCTGGCAGAAATTGTAACACGCGGCAGCCTGTCAATCCCCTATTCTCCTGTGGGATTGCGCAGGATCCCGACAAAGAGGGGAGTTCCCGCCTCGTCCGTTATCAGGTAGAGGAAGGGCCGGTTCAGGATCAGCTCCACGGTCTGGATTTCGTCCGGCAACAATGCGCTGGTTGCCCTCATCATGATCTCGGTGTAGCCGGCCGCTTCCACCCCTTTTTCGTCCAGGGCGATGTAGGTCTCCTGGCTGATGGCGCTGACTTCAGCGTCCAGATCCAGCATGGCGGAAAAATCAGGACTGCCCTGAACCATGGCAGTCAATCCCAGCTCCTCCATGTCTTTTAAAATATCCATCTTGGTCCGGTAGCTGAACTTGGGCAGTTCGATCACCAGATCCGCCCTTTGCCACCCTCGCGACTGCAGGCTGGCAAGAAAGAGAGGATCCGCCAGCAAGTCCTCCGGCGTCATGTCTTCGGCGGGCAAAATAAAGCGCATGTACCCGTTCATAAGGGGCAGCTGACCCGCGGTAAAGCGGTCGGTCACCAGGG
>JAAZGN010000015.1 GCA_012511185.1 Clostridiaceae bacterium | reverse complement strand
GTGATAAAGGAGGCCTTATCGGAGACCAGAAAGGCGACCGCCTCGGCAACTTCCCGGGCCGTTCCAACGCGGCGAAGCGGTGTCCGATCGATAAGGGCGGCAAGCTCCTCTTCCTTGAAGCCTGCGATCATATCGGTTTGGATGACACCGGGGGACACGGCGTTGACGCGGATGCCTGATGGCGCGACTTCCTGTGCCAGGGAGCGGGTCAGGCCGATCAGACCGGCCTTGCTGGCCGCGTAGGCTGCCTCACAGGAAGCGCCCAGCACCCCCCACATGGAGGACACGTTGACGATACTTCCTGACCCGTTCTGGATCATGTTGGGCAGGATGGCGTGGGACAGCAGGTAGCCCGACTTGAGGTTAGTGGCCAGCACGCGGTCCCAGGTCTCCTCGGGTGTTTCGGTCAAAAGACCCCAGGAGGCCAATCCGGCGTTATTGACCAGCACATCGATCCGGCCTGTTTCCAGGAGGGCAGCGGCTACCATCTCCCGGACGTCCCTGGGATTGGCGACATCGGCGCGCAAGAGGATCGCCGCGCATCCCGCATCCTTGAGTTTGGCCAGCAGGTCCTGCGCTTGCCTTTCCGAACGAAAATAATTGACCAGGACATGGTATCCCTCGCGGGCCAGGGTCTCGGAGATGGCAAGGCCGATCCCGCGTGCGCCGCCAGTAATTAATGCCGTTTTTTGTCTGTCCAAAGGATGATCGCCGCCTTTCCTTATTGAACCCTTGTAAAGACAAGGATGACGTGTTTCAACTGTTTCGTTATTGTACAACACACTTGGGCAGGCCTTGCGGGTGTTACAATAAAGGGCAGAAAGCTTGATGAAGGGCGGGAATGGTGGATCGTATGTTGACAATTCATGACAAGGTGGTGCGCCTGCGGGCCCTGATGCGTCAAGAGAGCGTCGATGCCTGCCTGGTCGGCACGGCTGATCCTCACAACTCCGAATACCTGGCACCCTATTACCAGGCAAGGGCCTGGCTGACCGGATTCAACGGTTCAGCGGGAACTGCGGTTGTCACCGCGGACCGAGCCCTCTTGTGGGCCGACGGACGCTACTATATCCAGGCGGCAAGACAGCTGGAGGGCACCCCATTTGAGCTCATGAAGCAAGGCAATCCCGGAGTTCCCTTCCCTTGGGAGTGGCTGGCCCTAACTCTGGATCGAAACAGCAAGGTCGCGGTTGACGGCCGCCTGCTGCCCGAGAAGGAAGCTAAGGAAGAGGGGGAAAAGCTTGCCACACGGGGGATTGAGCTCATAACCGGCCTGGACCTGATCGGCCCCCTATGGGAGGACCGGCCTGCGCCGCCCTCCGGATCCATCTTCCACCACGCAATTCAATACACAGGCCGCCAGACGGCTGACAAGATCGCCGGCGTGCGGGCCAGGATGAATGAAGACGGAGCCGATTACGCGCTCTACGTAGGCTTGGATGACATCGCCTGGCTCATGAACTTTCGAGGCAGCGACATCCCCCACAACGTGGTCGCTCTGGCTTTTGCCCTGATTTCCAAGGAGGAAGCCCTTCTCTTCATTGACCCGGCCAAGGTAGGCGGGGAGGATATGGAGCTTTTTGCGCGACAAGGGGTCACTGTCCTGCCCTACCATGAAATTAAGGCAAAATTGCAAAGCCTCACCTCCGGCATCCTGGTCACCGATACCAGACGGACAGGGCGTGCGCTTATCGCTTCCCTGCCCGACCATGTCACGGTCCTGCCCAGGCGCGATTACCCCTTCCTGATGAAAGCTGAGCTGAACGAGATTGAGCTCAAATCCCAGCTTGGCGCCGGTATCCGTGACAGCGTCGCAGTGACCCGCTACCTTTATTTTGTGAAGACAGTGGCGGCAAAACAGGGCCTGAACGAGATCGAAGTCGCGGAAAAGCTGGCTTCCCTGCGACGTGAATCCGACGCCTTCATCATCGAGAGTTTCCCCACTATTTCGGCCTACGGGGCCAACGCCGCCATGATGCATTACCAAGCAAGCCCCCTAGCGCACAGCCCGCTGCGGCCGGAAGGCTTCTACCTGGTCGACTGCGGAGCACAGAGCTTTGACGGAACGACCGATATCACCCGGACCGTCGCCCTGGGGCCACTGACAGAGGAAGAAAAACGCGATTATACCATGACCTTGAAGTCGCATATCGCGCTCGCATCCCAGCCCTTTTTGGAGGGGACGAGCGGCGTGGCCCTCGATGCCATCGCACGCTCGGTCATGTGGCGCTGCGGGCTCGACTACAAGTGCGGCACGGGCCACGGCTTCGGCTATGTTTCCGGCGTCCACGAAGGACCGCAGCGGCTGACCCACAACCCGAAATACGGTGATTACGGCTTTCATGAGCACATGGTCATCACCATTGAACCCGGCGTCTACCGGGAAGGCAAACACGGCATCCGCCTGGAAAACGATTACCTGGTTTTGCGTGCCAACCAATCGGTTGAGATCCAGGACGGGCGGGCAGGCATCCGGGAAGTGGAAGAGCTTGTAAACGAAGCCGGGGACAAATTCCTGCACTTCCAATCCATGACCTATGTCCCCTTTGACCGGGCAGCTATCGATGTTACGCTTCTTGGCGGGGACGAAATCCGCTGGCTGAACCGTTACAATCAGGCGGTGCGGGACGCTGTCTTCCCCTATCTGGAAGATGACGAAGCCGCCTTTGTTTTGGACGAAACCCAAGCCTTGTGAAGGGAGGCGGGCCATGCCATCCGAAACAGATCCTTGCAACACGGCCTCAGCGCTGACCCAAAGCCCCGTCAAACCGGCAGGAGTCACCATGACCCTGGATGAGACACTGGTTCTGGAGCTCAAGGCATCCGAGCAACTCGACCGCTACCGTGATATACGCATCGCCGCCGCGACCCCGAAAGTCCGGACAGGCCACGTCGCGGCCAATGAGGAGCAAATCCTGGCCCTGATCGACGAGGCGACACGGGCCGGTGCCGATGTCCTCCTTTTTTCCGACCTGGCCCTGACCGGCAAAACGGCTGGCGATCTCTTCTTGCAGCGCACCCTCCAGGACGCCTGCCTGGAAAGCCTGGCGCGGATCACTCAGGCCACTGCAGGCTCACACCTTCTGATCCTCTTATCGCTCCCCCTGCGCCGGCGCTGCTGGACACCCGCCTGGTTGATCAAGGCGTCCAGATCATTCATCAGGGCTACACGGTCACCCAGGGGGATCT
>JAAZGN010000111.1 GCA_012511185.1 Clostridiaceae bacterium | reverse complement strand
TTCTCGGCTGGAGGATGAAGAGCTTTCTGTGCTCAATGGCGAACTCAAGGTCCTGCATATCGCCGTAGTGACGCTCCAGCTGGTGGGCAATGTGAGCAAACTGCTGGTAGACCTCCGGCATCTGCTCGGTCAGGTGGTCGATGGGGAGGGGGGTGCGAACGCCGGCCACCACGTCTTCGCCCTGCGCGTTCATCAGGTCTTCGCCGTAGAGCTTGTTCTCCCCGGTCGCCGGGTTTCGTGAAAAGGCAACGCCTGTGCCCGAGGTTTCTCCCATGTTCCCGTAGACCATTTCCTGGACGTTGACGGCTGTTCCCCAATGAGCGGGAATGTTATGCATCTTGCGGTAATAAACCGCACGCTCGGTATTCCAGGAACGGAACACAGCTTCGATGGAAAGGATCAGCTGCTTCCTGACATCCTGCGGGAAAGGCTCACCCTTTTCCCTCGCGTAGATGGCCTTGAATTCGTTTTCGATGCGCTCCAGGTCGTCTGCATCCAGATCGAGATCGGCTTCGACACCTCGTTCTTTTTTAACCGCCTCAAATGCCTCCTCGTAATGGCTGCGTGAAATGCCCATGACCACGTCGGAAAACATCATAATAAAGCGGCGGTAGCTGTCAAAGACAAAACGGCGGTTGCCCGAAAGCTTGGCCAATCCGGTCGCCACCTCATCGTTGAGGCCGAGATTCAGCACGGTGTCCATCATCCCGGGCATGGAGGCACGGGCACCGGAGCGGACCGATAAAAGGAGCGGGCGGCTGGGGTCGCCGAAGATTTTACCCGTTTGCTGCTCCATTTCCGCAAGCCTGTCAAAGATCTCGTCGCGGATTTCGGACGCGATCGTCCGGTCATCCGAATAGTAGCGGTTGCAGGCTTCGGTTGTTACGATGAAGCCATTGGGTACGGGCAGTCCGAGTCCGGACATCTCCGCCAGATTGGCCCCCTTGCCGCCGAGAAGATCGCGCATGGAAGCGTCGCCTTCCGAAAACATATAGACCTATTTCGTCATCATAAATCCTCCCAAATTTTTATCCATCAAGCACCGGGCCTCGCGCCGGCGTCATCAACAGCACAAGCCGTTACGGTAGATCGAATTTTCCCCGAAAGTAGTCCACAAGCCGAACGATGGGGAGCCTGATCTGTTCCATTGAGTCCCGTTCCCTGATCGTTACCGCCTGATCCTCCAGTGATTCAAAATCAAAGGTCACGCAACAGGGCGTGCCGATTTCATCCTGGCGACGGTAGCGGCGGCCAATTGACTGGCGGTCATCGTATTCGCACCGGTAATGGCAGATCAGTTCATGGTAGACGCTTTCCGCGCCTTCGCGCAATTTGCCCGACAAGGGCAGTACAGCGATTTGAACGGGGGCCAGGGCGGGCAGAAAACGCAGAACGGTACGGATTTCCCCATTGTCCAACTCCTCCTCGTCGTAAGCCTCGGCAAGGATGGCGAGCAGGAGACGGTCGGTGCCAAGCGATGGCTCCACGACGCAGGGAATGTATTTTTCGTTTTTTTCAGGGTCAAAATAGCGCAGATCCTCTTTGGAGAACTCCATATGCTGTTTCAAGTCGTAATCGGTCCGGTCAGCGATCCCCCACAACTCACCCCATCCAAAGGGATAGAGATATTCAATATCGGTTGTGGCCAGTGAATAAAAAGACAGCTCCTCTTTCGAGTGATCGCGCATTCTCAGGTGATCTTTCGAGATCCCCAGATCAAGGAGCCACTGGTAACAAAAAGTCCGCCAATAGTCAAACCATTCGAGGTCGGTTCCGGGCTCGCAGAAAAACTCCAACTCCATCTGCTCAAACTCCCGGGTTCTGAAAATAAAATTGCCTGGAGTGATCTCGTTGCGAAAGGACTTGCCCCTCTGCGCGATGCCAAAAGGAATCTTGCGCCGGGAAGTCCGCTGGACATTGCGGAAATTGATGAAAATCCCCTGTGCTGTTTCAGGCCGCAGGTAAAGCTGGGACTGATTATCTTCCGTCACGCCCAAAAAAGTCTTAAACATAAGATTGAACTGGCGGACATCGGTAAAATCGTGTTCGCCGCAAGCGGGGCATACGATGCCATGTTCACGGATATAGGCGATGTATCCCTCGTTGGTCCACCCGTCGGCCGAAAGGGCAAATCCCTGTTTCTTGTTCCAGTCATCGATCAGCTGATCGGCGCGCCATCGCGTCCTGCATTTTCTGCAGTCGATCATGGGGTCGGAAAAGCCTCCGACATGACCCGAGGCGGCCCAGACGTCCGGGTTCATCAGAATACTGGAATCCAAACCAACATTCAGCGGGCATGTATCGACAAAGCGTTTCCACCAAGCCTCTTTGATGCGCTGTTTCAGGCTGGTGCCGTAGGGGCCGTAATCCCAGGAATTGGCCAATCCCCCGTATATTTCAGAACCCTGATAGACGAAACCTCTGTTTCCAGCCAGGGTGACAATTTTCGCCAGGGCATGCTGCTTATTGGCCATTCCTACTCCTGTTTATCCCGTTCCGAAGCCAAAATGAAGCTCTTATTCCCCGGCCTCTTCATCTTCATCCGCTTCCGCCGACTCTTCTTCCGCCTTACGCTCTTCTTCCTCAAGCTTGGCGACATGGCTGATCAGCTGTTCGGCGATCCGGGAGGCATCCGCTGCAGAAATTCCAACCTGCTCGAAGACATCCTCTCCCGGCAGACGGTCGACCTGCCGCATTATTCGGCTTTGTTCCTCCAGGCGCTCCTCTTCCTCCTTGGCGCGCGCCTCTCTCAGCGCGGCTTCCCTGGCAGCAATAATCAAGGGGTGTTCGGGGATGATGACATCCCATTTTCCGTAGCGGTATACGACAGATCCCGCGCCGATCTCTTCGCTGGCCAGGGTGACCGGGTTAGGTGTTTCCGTCTCTAAGGTGGGGCAGGCACCTGAGGTCAACTGGCGTGCCCGACGCGCCGCCAGCATGGCCAGAACATATCTGTTCTCGGCGAGCGGCAATAATGACTCAGTCGATGGTTGTGTCAGCATGAATGGCTCCTATTCGAAGAAGACCGCTGTCTTCTCTCTATTTCATCCCAAAATATCGATAACCTTATGGATTATACCGTTCAAAGGTCGCACTCGTCAACAAAAAATCTTAGGGTACGGCGTTTTTCCGCTCTCATGATGGCGCTGACATTGGCAGCGGCGTCTTCGATGACATCATTGACCACCCAGTAATCGAAAAGATTCATCCGGGCGAGTTCCTCCCTTGCTGTCTCGAGTCGCTTGTCGATTTCCCCCGCCGATTCCGTTCCTCTTTTCAATAATCGTTCGCGCAAGGCCGCCTCGGTCGATGCGGTAATGAATATGATGACCGCATCAGGGCAGTTCCGTTTCAGTTCAAGCGCCCCTTTCACGGTCAAATCAAGCAGGATATCAACATTCTGCCGAACCATCCGATCGATCGGCGCCCGCGGCGTTCCGTAATACTCCCCGCAATAGGTATCGTATTCAAGAATCTCACCGCAGCGGATTAATTTCTCAAATTGCTCTCGCGTCGTGAAGATATAAGAAACACCATCTTCTTCGTCTCTGCGGGGCTGGCGGGTCGTCATGGAAACGGAGTGGTAGCGTCGCGGATCTTCCCTTCTCAATGCGTCGATAATTGAGTTCTTGCCAACGCCCGACGGCCCCGACAAAACAAGGAGCAGACCGCGCTCTTCCAGACTCCGCTCATAGCTGATCATGGCAGTCCTCCCCTGTCTTCGCGGCATCCAGCTGGAGATCATCCGGCTCCATGGAGGAAAGGACCACGTGGTCGCTGTCCATAACCAGAACGGAGCGTGTCCGTTTTCCACCAGTCGCGTCAATGAGCGCGAAGCGTTCGCGTGCATCCTGGACCAAGCGCCCGGCTGGTGCCGAGTCAGAGGTCACAACGGCGATTAGACGCACCTTTGCGATGTAGTTGCCGTATCCGATCGGAATCATTTCGTAAGCCATCAGGCACCTCTATTCAATATTTTGAACCTGTTCACGGATTTTTTCGAGCAGGGTTTTTGAAGCGACAACCGCCTGGGTCAACTCAAGGTCGTTTGCCTTTGATCCGATCGTGTTGATTTCCCGAAAAATCTCCTGGATCAAAAAATCAAGCTGACGGCCAACGGGAAGGTCGGAACCAAGCGCCTCGCCCAAAGCATCCAGATGCGCATACAGCCGGGTAATTTCCTCGTCGATGGAGGAGCGGTCGGCAAAGAGGGCCGTTTCAGCGAAAAGGCGCTGATCGCTATACCACTCAGGCCGCTTCTCCTCGAATAGCTCTTCTGCCCTTTGGATCAATTTCTCCCGGTAAATCCCGGGGATGGCAGGAGCCCTCCGGGCAATCAAGGCGACAAGCTCCCGCAATTCCTCCGTTTTTGCCAACAGATCATCTGCGAGCCGTTCACCTTCAACCTTTCTGGCCTTGTTCAGCTCACCAAGGGCACCGTAGAGAGCTTCCTGGATTTGTTCGGCCATCAGATTTTCATTTTCATAGTCATCCCTGATGGTCAGGACGCCGGTCTGGTTTGCAATCCAGCTGACTTTTCCCGTGCAGGATACACCAGTCAACGCCTCCAGCTGGTTCAGTGCATCCAAAAAAGCCCGGGCTAACGATTCGTCAAGGGCAACCTTGTGGGCGGCATCTTCACCGGGTTCGTCAGTCAGGCGGATCTCCACCCGGCCACGGCCAAGCTGCTCCTGTGAAAGTGAACGGATCAGGGCCTCAAAGGCGGCATAGCGGGCTGGAAGCCGGACGGAAATATCAAGATAACGGTGGTTGACCGAGCGGCACTCGATCCGGATGGAACGGTCCTTCCCGCTTGAAATACCTTCCCCGTAACCGGTCATACTCTTGGGCATCTTATCCCTCTCCTTGCGTGGTTACAGCAAACAGCCCGTCCTCCCCGACCAGAAGAGGGCGAAAGCCTACTTGATCAGACGCCACCATTATATAACGGATGCCGTCAATCTGCGGCCGGCTGTCGTAAAAGGGAACATCGTGATGAATATGTGCGAACAGGCAGACTTCAATCCCAGCGGCCTTGAGCAGATCGCTCAGGCTGGAACCTGCCCCTTGTTCCGAAATCGGGGGATAGTGCATCAGCGCGACAGTGCCAGCTCCCCTGTCTTCTTCTTTTCGCAGCCGCTTGAGCGCCCGGATGGAAAGCTCCAGCCGGACGATTTCCCGTTTGTAGATTTTCTGATCCCTGGCCGAAAACTCCTCATCCGAAGGAAGCATCCAGCCCCTCGTTCCGCAAATATAAAATCCTGCCGCCACAAGGGCGTCGTTTCGGAGGAACCGGAGTGTCGTCAAGGCCTCCTGCTTACAAAAAGCTTCCAGCTTTCGTATTGTCGTCCACCAGTAATCGTGGTTTCCTTTCAGCAGTACTTTTTTACCCGGAAGCGCGTCGATCAGGGTCAGATCCGGCAAGGCCTCCTCCAGGGAGTTGGCCCAGGAAATATCACCTCCGACAAGCACCGTGTCGTCCGGCCCAACCTCTTCCTCCCAGTTTGTGGCGATCCGATCTGCATGGCGTTCCCAGCGCGGACCGAAAATATGCATGGGTTTATCGACCAAACCGGCCAGATGAAGATCTGCCAAGGCGAACAGCTTCACGTGAATTCTCCTTTCAGCGGCTCCACATGAAAATGCCGGTAGACTGCCTCAGCAACAGGGCGGGGAATGCCCGGCACGGATTCCAGTTCATCCAAAGAGGCTTCGGATATCTTCTTTGTTGATTCAAACGCCTTCAACAGCGCCTTGCGGCGGGCAGGCCCAACCCCGGGAATTGTTTCCAGCTTATACCGTTTGGCACCTTTGTGCCTTCGCTGCTCATTGTGCCGGAGGGCAAAGCGATGTGCTTCGTCCTGAATGGAAGAGAGAAGATGGAGCAAGCCAAGTCTGCGGGCACCTTCTTCTTCCGTTTCCTTGACCAATTCATCTTCGGGGATGGCGGTGGAGGCCAGTTCGATGATCTCACCAGTCCTCAGAACCAGCCCGCGTGTCCGGTGCCGGTCATCCTTGACCATCCCTGCCAGGGGCAGGCCAAAATCGTCCGCCAATGGAAGGCATGCAGAAACATGACCCCGGCCTCCGTCAAGAAGAATCAAATCGGGCCGGCTCCCGAATTCCGTATCCGTCAACCTGGCCAGGCGCCGCTCCAGAACCTCCTTCATGGACCGGTAGTCATCGATCCCCTCGAAGCCCTTGACTATGAAATGCCGGTAGGCGGAGCGTTGGGGACGGCCATGATGAAAGACAACCATGGACCCCGACCGGTCACCTCCTCCAAAATAAGAGATGTCGTAAGCCTCGATACGGACAGGGGCACCTGCCGTTCCTGTGAGGTCTCCCAAGTATTGCAGCGTGGCTTCGATGGCCTGCGGATCCGAACCGCGCGCCAGCGCTCTTCTTTCCAGCGCCTGATCGGCGTTATGCCGCACCATGTCAATCAGTGCCTTTTTGGCACCACGCCGGGGATACAGAAGGTCAACTGCGCCGCCCCGCCGTTGCCGGAGTAGCTCAACCATCAGGGCATGTTCGGAAAGGTGGGATGGGATCAGGATCTCGCGCGGCACCTGGCCCGGGGCCCGGTACTGTTCTTGAATAAAAGAGGTCAGGTAATCACCGTCATCACCGCCTCGATCCTGGGCAAAAACATGGACATAGCCTGTCACCCGGCCTCCACGGATCTCCATTTTTGAAATGGCCACTTCATTGCCGTTCCTGGCAAGGGCAAGCGCATCGCGGTTCCCCCCCCGCTGGTCGACAACACGCTGCCCTTCTCGAAGGCGGGCCAGGGCCTGCCATCTTCCGCGCAGCCGCGCCGCCTTTTCAAAATCGAGAATTTCCGCCGCCTCCTTCATCTCCCGCTGAAAGCGCCGGATCAGCTCATCCGTCCGGCCATCCAGAAACGAAATCACCTCATCAACCATGGCACGGTAGTCCTCGCTGGAAATGGCGCCCGAGCAGGGGGCAAGGCAACGGCCGATATGGTAGTTCAAGCAGGGGCGCTCTTTACCGGTGTCGCGGGGTAAATCGCGTGAACAGGTGCGAAGGGGGAATACTGCTTCCAGCACCTTGAGCGCCCGGTTAATGTCGCCGGCCAGCCAAGGGCCGTAGTAGCGGGCACCCTCCTCCGCATCATTGCCAACCCGAAAGGCCTTCATGCCACGCGGGAAATCTTCCTGAAGTGTAACACGGATGTACGGGTATTCCTTGTCGTCCCGCATCAGGATATTGTAGGGGGGCTGATGCTGTTTGATCAGATTGGCTTCAAGGATCAGAGCTTCCAGTTCGTTGGCACATAAGATCGTATCGTAGGAAGCGATTTTGCCAATCATGGAGGCGATTCGGCGATCAACTGCCGGCGTGGGCGTGAAATAGTTTCGAAGGCGCTGGCGCAAGGAATTTGCCTTGCCCACATATAGAACGGAACCCGAAACATCACGCATCAGGTAGACGCCGGGTTCCTCGGGCACCAGATCAAGTGGTGCCTTGAATTCGATTTGTTGCCTGGTCTGTCCTGTCATTCGGGAGACAAACTCCTTTTGTCACCCGCCGCTGACTCCAAAGCCTGGCGCCACATCAGGGCGTGGCAGGTTCCATGTAACCTCTTAATTCGCAGATGGCGCTTTCGCCGTCAGTGCCGTCAACTGAAATTTCCAGATGATCACCATCCGAGATCCCCAGCGACAATACACCGAGCAAGCTTTTCGCGTTGGCACGCCGTCCGCCCTTCCCGATGTAAATGCTGGCACTGTAGCCGGAAGAGATCTGAATCAGCATGGCGATTGCTTTCATCAGGGACTCTTCTTTACATCGAAAGATGACTTCTTCTTTCATCATGGCGATCCTCCGCAAGACATGACGGTCACGATCCCTACAAGTCGGGTACCTAAGATTATATGAACAAAGTATGACAAATGTCAACTATGGTTTGACCAACATGCAACCAGGCTAAGCCGCACTTTTTGTTCATTCCTCTAAATTTCCGGTGAGTTGGCCCGCCATGAGGATCGCCGCCTCACCCGTGTCAGCGTAATAGCCGCTGCGTTTCCCAACCTCGACAAGACCGAAAGATCCGTAAAGATGGCGGGCGGCCAGGTTGCCCTCCCTCACCTCAAGAATCCAGGTGTGGCAGCCACACCTGTCTGCTTCTTTCTTTAATCCATCCATCAAAAGATGGCCCAGCCCTCTGTTTCTGCGGTTTGGAGCAACCGCGATGTTGAGAATTTCGAACTCACCGGATAAAAACCTGCCTGCCGCAAAACCGGCCGGAGCCCCTGGCATGTCTTGGCGGCACACAAGAATCAGGACCTCCTCCCTGCCTGTGATGCAATCCTGCAAAGCCTCTTTCGGCCATGGAATCGCGTGAGATTCCCGATCGATCCGAACGATCGATTCAAGGTCGGAGAGGGTCGCCTTACGTACCTTCCACTTCATTTTCCAGGCTCCTTCGCTGGCGCTGGGCCCGTTCAGCAGAAGAATCGATTCCGTAGCGGGCTTCCAACTGGAAGGGATCGGTCATGGCGACACCGTCAGCCAAATCTTCCAGGGCCAGTTCGATAACCGCCGATGCCCGGATGTAGCGAAAAGCTGACGAGGCATAGACCGTTTCGAAGGGCAGGCGGCTAGCCTGTCCCGGCTCCCTGGCCAAGGCTTCTTCCCACACAGAAATCCCGTCACCTGTCACCAGGACTTCCTCATTTTGTTCCGCCACCATCGTGATCTCCTTCAGCAAACTGTCGATCCCCCGAGGATCCTCTCCGATCAGCTGCCGGGTGCCTCGGTAGAGTGTTGAAAAGACGCGCCCGCCGCGCGCGTCCACCAAGGGCACCGTCAAACATTTGCCCCCTCCCGACGACCGCGCCAGCGCGCGCAAGGAGGACACACCCACGGCCTGGGCCCCCGCTGCGTAAGCCATGGCCTGGACGGCGGAAAGGCCAATCCGGATGCCGGTAAAGGAACCGGGTCCGGCCGCGACCGCGAACAACTCAACGTCGCGGACAGTCAGGACACATCGGTCAAGCAGTTCATCAACGGCGGGCTGGAAAGTCACTGAATGGCGATAACCCAAAGCCAGCGAATACTCTCCCAGCAACTGATCACCACGGGCAACCGCGACCGAGAGGGTGCGGCCCGAGGTATCGACACCCAGTACAATCATGGGCGGCTCCTCCCTGTGCTTTCAAGCTTTCTTCCCTCAGGGAAACGGATGGTGAACAGCCTCTCCTGAGGGCCCTGGCCGTAACGGATATCAATTTCAATCACCTCTTTGGGCAGGGCTACGCGCGCGCGGTCGCCCCACTCCAGGGCCGACACCCAGTCCCCGCCGACGTACTCATCTAATCCGCTGGCAGTGAAATCATCCGCGTCCTCCAGGCGGTAAAGATCAAAGTGATGGAGGGCAATCCCCCCTTCCCTGATTGGCAGGTGAATGTGGAGCAGGGTAAAGGTCGGACTTGACACATGGCTTTTTACTTCCATGGCGCTGGCGATCCCGTGGATCAGCGCCGTCTTTCCAGCGCCCAGGCTACCAGTCAGGATCACAACATCACCCGGCAGAAAAGACGAAGCCAGGCTGACGCCAAGCTCAAAGGTTTCCTGGGGTGACCGTGTCCTATGTGTCATCTCTTGCGACATGGCTCTTTCGTTCTGTCCCGCCTCACGGGATAAGGGGCAAAAGCCCCGCTCGATGACGGGGCCTCTGCATAATCTCTCCCGGAAGTCCGCTTTACCTCTTGGAGAACTGAGAAGCTTTTCTCGCCTTTTTAAGGCCCGGCTTTTTGCGCTCCTTGATGCGCGCATCACGCGTCAGGAAGCCGGCCTTTTTCAGTGCTGCCTTATATTGTTCCGCATCGGCGTCCACAAGGGCGCGGGATATGCCGTGACGGATGGCACCGGCCTGGCCGGCGATTCCGCCTCCCCGTACGTTTACGATGATATCGTAGCGATCCAGGGAGCCCGTCAAGGCCAAGGGCTGGCGCACGATTACGCGCAGGGTTTCCACAGGGAAATAGTCTTCAAATGTCTTTTTGTTAACCGTGATGGTTCCGGAACCAGGATAAAGCCGGACGCGGGCGACCGCTTCCTTGCGTCTTCCCGTACCGTAAAAATACTGTGTCGTTTGATTCGCCATGCAATTCTACCCCCGCCCTACAATTCAATTTTCACAGGCTGTTGCGCCTGGTGCTTGTGTTCCGGTCCGGCATATACTTTCAACTTGCGGAACATGGCGCGCCCGAGTGTATTCTTGGGAAGCATGCCGCGTACCGCCTTTTCAAGTACGCGTTCCGGATGTTTTTCCATCATTCGTTCGTAGGGAACTTCCCGCAGGCCGCCCGGGTAGCCCGTGTGACGGCGGTACAGTTTTTGCTGTTCCTTCTTGCCGGTCAGGACGATTTTGTCGGCATTCACCACCACGACAAAATCGCCCATGTCCATGTGGGGTGTGTATTCCGCTTTGTTTTTGCCGCGAAGGATGGTCGCAATCTCTGTCGCCAGGCGGCCCAGTATCTGGCCTTCCGCGTCAAAGAGATACCATTTGCGATCAATATCGCCCGCTTTTGGCATATAGGTCTTCATGCTAAACGATTGTCCTCCCTGTCTTTGCGCACCGCGCACCGGCGGCACGAGCCACATCTTAGCAGGAGGGGCCCTGTCTGTCAACAGGAAAATCAAAATAGGTCACGAATGCTCACTTAATTGGTCGATTCGAGCCTTTTTCCATTATTTTCAAGGTTGCTGTGCACGGCTGTCAGCCTTTCCGTTTTGCCCTTATCCGGGTGATCCAAACGAGCAGGGCCGTGATGGCAACAACAATAGCCCCGATAAAAGCCAGGGCACCCAAAGCGGCGAGAATAAGGATGACGGGATTCACTTGTCCGCTGCCAGCGGTGAAAAAGGGGTCGTCCTCTATGCCGCCCATTTCTCCGGCTTCCGTCTCCGGCGTCACAGCAGCCGTTTCTTCAGGCTCCTGGCTGTCAGAAGGCAGCGGCGAGAGAAGGTCGACATCTTCCCTGAGCGGCACCTTCTCCAGACGTGCGGCCTCTTCCAGGATGGCACGAACCGGCAGAGCCCTTGCCAGCAAAGGTGTTTCAGGCAAGTCCAAAGGAGTGATTCCCATGGCTGCACAGACCAGATGGCGGCCGTCAACGGTAATGCCTGAACCCACCAGACACTTGCCCGCCTGTGGTGTGGTGCCCGTTTTGACTCCCGTATAGCGTGTATAGTATTGGGATTGCAAAAAGTCAGCACCATAAATGATGAGCGCGTTGGTGTTGCTCAAGGTGCCCCACCAGGCTTCAGGATGTTCAAAATTCGTCGGAAGCCTGTAGTAATGCAGTGAACAGATCTGGGCGATCAGGGGGTGCTTCATGGCCTCGGCCGCGATCAGGGCCAGGTCGCGGGCGGTCGTGAAATGGCTTCCGTCCCCCTCGTCAAAGCCGGCAGGATTGGTAAAATTCGTTGAGTTGGCGCCGATCTCCGCCGCCCGGCGGTTCATGCGTTCGACAAAGAGAGCCTGTGACCGGACCGGATCACTCTCCCGCTCGGGGTCAACTGCCCCGTAGGCGCCACCATAGTTTTGCGCGATTACCCGTGCAATGTCGTTGGCTGAGGCGATCAGCAGGGCGGCCAGGCAGTCGGCGGTACGCAGCTGATCCCCTGCCTTCAACCCCTTCAGCCTGACTGAACTTGGATCCGAGAATACGAGTGCCCCTTCCGAAACGGTCAAGAGCTTGTCCGGATCGAAATTCTCATCCTCCACCAGTACCAGTGCGGTCATGATCTTGGTTGTGCTGGCATTGGCTCTCTGTCTATCAGGATTCTTGGAGAGAATTTCCTGGCCCGTCTTCGCATCAATCACACAATAGGCTTCAACCGATATCTCATCAAAGGCCGGCCAGCCCAAGTGATCGACGGCATACACATCGATAGGAGCCACGCCCTGTGTCAGCACCCCTAAGGCAAGGAAGATCACAGCCCACAAGTACCGGGCCCTGTTCTTTTTTCCGTTCATCTTCTCATTCCCCTTTTCAAAGGATCATTCCTCAGCGGCCCGCGTCCTGCGAGTCCAGCAGTTGGTATACCGATTCTTCAATGGAACCGGTCAAGACAGGCCAATCGGCCTCCTGGGAGTCTTCGGATATTTTCGCAAGTGATGGCCACAGGGGAACGCCCGTTTCCTCTGAAACCATAAGGATCGCATTCATCTTGTCTGATTCCTTCCCGAAAAGGGCACGGGCGCACACGGTGGCATCCAGAAGCGGTGAGCGTTCCTGAACAAAGCAGACTGCGGAATCTTCTTTCCGGTCCGCATGCCTTGCCCAGCAGGCGATGGCATCAGCCGTGTCACGGTTTACGAGATAGTCGGTCTGATCGTAAACCGTCCTGATCAGTCTTAGACAATATTTGTAATCGCAGGACCCCACGACGATTGACTGGTTCAGCAGATGGATTTCGTCTTCGGAAAGCAGCTGTTCTCCGGGATTGGCTGCCTGTTCACAAAGAAAGCCGGTCTTTTTGCCGTCGCGTCCTGTCACCTCAAAAAGAAGCAGCTCCAGATTAACCGGAAAATCCGTGCCAGCAGATCCGGCACGCTTCTTTTTTGCCGGATGGGCTGGTTTGCCCGTCCGGAAGAGCGGCATCAGGGACGCCGGTTCGCTTTCTCCGACATAGACGGTTCCCAAGGGAATCTGCAAAATACTGGCGTAGACCAGGCCGGCCATGAAACTGAGATGATCCTTTGGTACCGCAAAATCCAATTTCTTCTCTTCCTCGAATAATACGGCAATAGAGGCTGCAACAGCCGTCGCCAGCGCACCGGCGGTCAGCGCCTCCAGCAGATGACCCGGGCCGAAGAAGAGGGGAGAAAAGCCACGGTCATTCAGCTTTTCCTCAAATGACGGCTCAGCGGCCAGCCGGGCAAATTCGCGGTAGCGCGCATCGAAACTCCCTTCGAACAGCCGGATGTGTTCCCGGCTCAAAGCACGGGCGGCAAGCTCCCCGCCCCGTGCACCGCCAGCGGACAGGAATAGTATCTTGAGGGGATCCAATTCCTGCCCTGTAAAAGAGACAAGGCTGTCTTCCGGCAAAAGTGCCAAGACAAGTCCCGTGTGATCCGTCTTTGGCAAAAGCGGCCACAGCTTCGAAAAAACAGCACGTGTCAGATCGGATAGACTTCCCGTCGGCAGATGGTCCGCATTGATCAGGAAATAACGGTCAAGATAATCGTTCAGCCTCGCCAAAGGCAGGCTTGGCACCTGTTCATTGTCCGCTAATGAATGGAAGGCATCCCGGACCACGGCCTCCCAAGTTACAAGCGGTAAGTCAGGCAGGAAGCGATGATAAAAAGCGGCCATGACCTGTTGAAAAGGCATCCCCTTCATGGATGAAAGAGAAAGAGGATTGGGGGGGCTTTCGGGAACATAAAGGCCTCCCGTCCTGGAAATGCCCCGGCAGACAGCTTCAATGCCGCTAACCGGAGGCCCTCCCCGTGTACTTACATATTGCATGGCTCGCAACTCCTCATCCTATTTGCCACTTCCCTGGGGGAAAGTCCTGCGATACAGATCGAGTATCTCGGCAACCGGGGCATCTTCACTTCGCTCGTCAAGGATGCGCTCCAACCATTCGAGTTGTTCACGGAGCGCTTCGTTCCGGACAATCATGGGTCGGATTACAAAGTAGAAGACAAGAAAAAGAAGGGAAGAGGCGATGACGGCGATCAGTAAGCCCTGGACCAGCCGGGACACTTTCCCATGCACCCGCCTTGCGCTTGGGGACAGACCCTCTTCCATTCGCAAAACCTCTTCCTGCTCACGCCTGCCAGCCATCTGCACGCGTCCTGTCCCCTGCTCATCGGCTGCCCGCTGGAGAATGCCACTCCTTGCCATATGTGCCCGGATGGGAGTGAGCTTCTGTTCCTTGCGCATTCTTGAACTGTCGCGCGCCTGCTCCCGGATACGCTCCTCGCGCGCGGCCAGCCGGCAACGATCGACGGTCCGGGCCAGTGAAGTATCGGGTGCAGCCAGGAGAACTTTTTCGAACTGTTCTTCCGCTGCCCGGTAACGCCGTTCTTTTGCGAGAAGAACTCCGTAAAGTGAAGATGCTTCCGAGAATTGCGGCCAGCTGGCAGTCACTTTTTCCAGTGCGATCATGGCAACGTCCGCATTTCCAGTTGTCGCCTGACGCAGGGCCCTGTTGTAAACAGACAGGAGCCGCTCCGCTTCACTTTCGGAGGCCATGAGATCACCCGGGAGCGCGTCGAGTTCCCGGTAAGAGGAAAGAACCCGATCCCAATCGAGTGTTTCTATCTTGCTTTTTGCCGGTTGCAAGGGCCTGTCAGTCTGGTTTGGCCGCAACTGAACCCCACCTTTCCGTCCAATGGGTCTACCGGTCTGGCCGGTTATCCAGTATATCAAGGACTATTAAACCACAAGAGCTGCGGATGGAAAACAAAACGACTACTTATAAAAACCCTCCCGGACCAGGGGACGAACCACTCCCGCCAGGTAGAGTGAACCACAAACACAGATCATGGCACCTTTCCGGCGCGCCCGGCCAATCGCTTCCGCCATGGCCTGGCTGATGTCCGGCAGGTCAATCATCCGTATGAGCTTTGGATCGGGTAAAACGGATACCAGTTCCTCGATCAGCTTTTCTGCTGCAAATCGCCTTGCATCAGGTGGTTCGGTCGCAATAACATCGGTGACCGTATAGGGCGGATCCAGAAAGAGGGCCTTGAGCATTTCCTTGTGTTCCTTGTCTTTCAAAAGACCGATGACAAAGACCACCGGTATGTCACAGGCTAGTTTCCCCAGTGCCTCCCGCAATCCGAGTCCCGCCTGCACATTGTGCGCGCCGTCGAGCAGGATGAGGGGATCTTGCGCCAGAATCTCCATGCGGGCCGGCCAGACACAGTCCGCGATCCCACGCCGGACTGCGTCCTGGTCCGCCATACCGGAAGATAGTACTGCCTCGCCAGCCATCAAAGCGTAGACGGGCTGGTAGGGACCGAGGAGCCGGGTCCTGTAAAGGCGGCCATCTTTTTTTGTCTGAAACTCCTGCCCGGACCAGTCGTAGGAAAGAAGATCGAAGTCATGGTAGCCAAGGAAGGTTAGCGGCGCCAACAAGGCATGGCAACGTCGGTCGATCACTTGCCGCACCTCCGACGCGTCGGACAAAGAGAGCAGGGCGTCCTCCGGCGCGTAAGCGAAGACAGGGCACCCCTCTTTAATAATGCCCGCTTTTTCAGCCGCGATCTCGCGCATGCTATTCCCCAACCGCTCCATATGGTCAAATCCCAGGGCCCCGATCAGGGAGGCCAGTGGTTTTTCGATCACATTGGTCGAATCAAGACGGCCGCCCATGCCCGTCTCCAGAACAACGACGTCACAGGCCTGCTCCTGGAACCATAAAAAAGCCAGAGCCGTCATCATGTCAAACTGGGTCGAGGCCACCCCTTCCCTTGCGGCAATGATCCGCGCTGCTTCCCCGATTTTGTCCATCAGGCGGGCAATGTCGCCATCCGGTATTTCACCGAATGTCTGGTCCCCATCGTAACGGGCCAGGTCCTGCGCGCCGTCCAGGACACGGACACGTTCATTAAAGCGTTCCAGGTAGGGTGATGTGTACCAGCCGACCTTATGGCCCGCATGGCACAAGATATGGGACAGATAGCTGCTGATCGAACCCTTGCCATTTGTCCCTGCAATATGAAAGGCGGGATAGGATCGCCAGGGGTCTCCCAATTCCCGGTAGAGCACCGATCCGCGGTCACGTTTCTTGCTGTCGGGGAATTTGTTGGCGCTTCGTATCATGGCGACGGCGCAGTCAAGCAAATCCTGTGGATCCGGCCCGGGGTCATCAGCCCCCCGGGCCGAACGCAAGACA
>JAAZGN010000263.1 GCA_012511185.1 Clostridiaceae bacterium | reverse complement strand
GCTTTTATACATTCATCATCTGGAGCATTAGTAATAGCTGAAATAGGTTTGCGTTTGAATTCAGATAGTGTGCGATGGGGCGAGCCTTCAGGCTTTACGAAGGCAAGCACGATAATGTCCCTATTGCTGCTTTCCCTGGTCGCGTCTTTAGATGCACCCAGCCAAACACCACCCAGCTCATGTGAATCCAACCAAAGCATAAGCTGCTGACCGATAAATCCTGCATTTTCCTCCTCGCCCTTTTTTCCCTGTCAACTGATGATTAGATAATGCGGAGCATTAACGTGAAACATTCCTTTTGTTTCGGAAGCAAAGCGATAATTCAGTGGGGCGTCTTGGTATAGCGGCTTAAAGGCATTAAGGACGGTCTTAATTTCTGCGAGTTGTTTTTCACTCAGAGCTTCTGTAATGTATTTTCGACAAGCCTTCCGACGACTAATTGAATCAAATAAATCCATTATGTCGCCCTCCTTATCTTTTACGATGCCAGACACCGCACTTCATGAAAGGGTGATATTCAGCCTGTTCCAGCTGTTGATATTGTTGATGGCGAATACCAGGTCGACAATCTCTTTTTCAGTAAAAAGCGCTTTCATCTTTTCAAAATGGTCGTCGGAAACAGGATCTGTAGAAATATTTGTCAAAGCTTCCGCAAATTCCAAAGCAGCTTTTTCTTTGTCTGAGTAAAGCTTTGTATCCCTCCAGGCATTAAGGAGATAGATCCTCTCCTCACTTTCACCCATTCCCCTTGCGTCTTTTGTGTGCATATTGAGACAGAAAGCGCAGCCGTTCATCTGGGAAACCCTGATTTTAATAAGCTCTAAAAGCTTAGGATCCAGGGTGCTGTCTTTCATGTATTCTTCACTCTTAATCAGGGCATGGAAAGCAGCTGGAGCTATTTTTCTGTAATCGATCCTTCGGTTCATGAGAGCCTCCTTAAAGATTGAACAAGTTCTTATCCAGTCCGTACACATTAATCATAAAGATAGGACTGGCAAGGTCAACCACCTAAGTTACTAAGTGAAAAAGATCCAGCCTGATCGGGGCAACTCTTGCCTTTGAAAAAGCAATGACGTGGTCCTGCCTCTTGCACCATTCCCCTTGAGTCAATATATTAAACAGGTAGATTTCCATGTTTAAAAGGAAATGGATAGGTGACCGTTTTCCCGCCTCTCTTTTTGATCAGGAAAATCATATTGTCATACAAGGTGGACTAAGAATCTTGGATTACGCGGGTTGGGGGCAATGGGAAGATGAAATATAAAAGAGTGAGGCCTCCCTTTATATGCTTGATCGTGCTGATGATCTTGTGCAGCATTTGGTTGCCTGTGGCCTGTTCTTCAACTTCAACTGAAGAAACAGCGGAGCCAACAAGCCCAAGCCCTCCCGGCGGTGATGATGCGCTTCCCCCCTCTGCCGCCACAACGACCAGGTCAACAACTATTGCAACGACGACCACCGTTCCGATAACGACCTCCCCTCCGCCGCAGGCAGATCGTTCGGCAGCCCATATCTATGAGTCAAACCCCAAACTAACACCTGTCAATTACGATTCACCGGCGTTGCTCCCTCCCAGCAAAGATATGGGAATGGAATATATTGACAGGATTACTTTCATCTGCGATTCACCAACTTATTGGATGTGGCCGCTTGAACTTTTTAGTGATGGAAAAGAGTCTAAACAAATCTGGACCGGTCCTGAAGGAACCATGACTTTAGCCTATCAGAGCAGCTATCATATACTTGATCCTTACGATAAGAAGCAGCGTCCGATTCGCGATGTTGTCGCCTTGCATCCCCCGGATATTCTGATCATCGCCTTGGGTATCAACGGCATATCTTTTATGGATGAAACGTATTTCACTTCGGAATACAAGGATTTGGTGATTGATATCCAGGAAATCAGCCCTGATACCATCATCATCTTCCAGTCCATCTACCCCATTACCCGTAGATATAAACATTACGGCAGCATTACCAACGCCATGATTACGGAAGGCAACAGCTGGATTTTGGCCATGGCGGAAGAACTCGGCTGCTCCTATCTGGATACTATTTCCGTTCTATTGAACGATGAGGGAATGGCGAAAGATGAGCTGATGCTAAATGACGGCCTGCATCCTAATCGTGACGGCTTGACCATCATTTTGGATTACATCCGAACCCATGCCTATGTGGAGCGTGAAAGCTGATTCGTGCCAGGCACACAGCACGTTAAGTTTCGACCATGGGATGGCAAAAGGATCCGCCCTCTTTTGTGCGGATCCTTTGTTGTTTTGGTTTCCTCTAAGAGAAACCGCGCTGACAGGCATTCAATTATCATAAAAGTCTTTCAGCCTAATATGACTCACATGCGTCATCGCAGCGGATTTAGTTCCCAATGAATTGATCTCGATTAATCTAAAAATCACATATAGTAATCGATGAACTCAAAGACAATTAATGTTTTTTCCAGTTCCTTTCCGAATATGGACACTATGTCCTCCTTCGCCATCTCCCCTTCCAAAATCATAAATTCACGTACAGCTTTTCCTCCGGCATCTTCAAAGTATTGATCGATTATGGCCCTGCGCTCAGTCGTGTCTTTAAAATCCTGCATCGTCACATCATACAATTCTGTGCCTAGCAAATAGTAACCCATAAAAGTCATCAAGGTTGTAATTTCTGTATTCTCTTCATAAAACTCATGCACATCCTTCGCTCGATCGTCAGATGCATAAATTAATTTTCTATCATCACTGTAAACCAACTCAGCGTTTGGATACAAAGGAAGATTTGTGTTGGGTACAATCTGCAAGGGTTGATCTGCTTTTTCACCGGGACCATCATCCTGTGCAGTTTTTTTGACTTGCTCACGGTCAGCACTGCTTTCTATACCATTACTGGCCGAGTCATCTACTTTACCGCTGTTGCTGCACCCAATAGAAGAAAGGACCAGTACCAGACTTAGTAATGCAATAACGATCTTCTTCATCTCTTCTCCTCCTTGCAATCGTTCGAATATATTACTTTTCCTTCTTGATATCTGCATAATATACTGTATCATGCTTGAGTTTATTTAACAAAAACACTTAAGATCATGATAAAAAATCTACAACCTATGTCTCTTGTTCAATTGCAGTGCCAGGTAACGTCTTTATTCAGAGGAATATCGTCATATCATTCTTTGAAAGACTCGATTCTTGGCATCCTACGTCAAAACGAATACAATCCAAAGGAAAGGTTCAGATGATGCAAAATCTGCATCGAATTTTCACTAATATTGTATTTTGATACCTTGGCATTTTCAGATCAACGTGACTTTTAGCAATCAATAACTATCGTTCTTTTGAGCTGAATATTCCGCATCAAGT
>JAAZGN010000232.1 GCA_012511185.1 Clostridiaceae bacterium | reverse complement strand
CTATAATTTAATTAAAAATAAGAAGGAAAACTTCTTAATATATAATTTGTTCACATTGTAACAAAATGTTACACATAAAATTGCCCCTTGAATTGTCTTTTGATATTCGTTGTTACATCTGAATAAGAGGGTTTAAAACCTCTAACTTTATCAAATTCCTCAATGATTTTATCTACCCATTCCTTAAATTCTTTTGATACTCTCATAACAAAATCTTTTTCTTCTTCCATTATTCAAATCCTTCTTCTAAATATGCCCAGACAGCACCAATTCCAGTAAAAAGGATAAAGGTATACATTATTCCAGTTGAAGTCCACCCAAGAACTCTCAAAATAATGGATAAAATCATACAAATAAATGAAGAACCAGCAAACGATTTTCCGTTTGAGGTGGAACCCCTAAACATCATAAACAAGATTATGAAGATTCCAAAAAGCATCGAGTTAAAAAATAATCCACTGGATGCTTCGCTTATGTAATCAAAAAAGCTTGTAACATCTTCTATTGTTGTGTTTGTTTGGGTTGGTAGTTTTGTCATTTTACATTTTGGTTTTAGATAGTGATGAGATTATCACAAATACGATTATTACTATTATAATTGAAAATGCAGCACCAAATAATAAGTTTCCTATTTCTAACGGTATTCCCAGAGAGAGTGTCATTTGTGCGAATGTATTTTGGACAATTCCAAAGCTACCAGCTACCAACTGTATGACCGTAACTGTTGAACCGAAAATTAAATCAATCGTTCCTTTTAATCCCAATCCCTCTTTAGATGTAGCTGCACTTGCCATCTGTTCTGCTAATCCTTGTGTGTATTGTGCTTGATTATATGTTGAATTAAAAGAGGGATCAGACATATCGCTGACATTATATCCTTCTTTTACGCTTGAAATATCTGAAACAATTAACGCACCAATACCAACTACAACGGAAAATAGAATTATCATTATTACATAATCTCGCATTAACATTCCTTTTTTATTCATCTTCTCATATTCCACAATATAAACACACCTATTGCAGTTACCCCCCATATAGTTATCATTCCGAGTGAGGCAATCCCTAATATTTGAACTCCCCAAAGCCCACCGATCATTCCAACAATTCCACCACCAACCCCTCCAACTATTGAACCCGCTAAAACAATAACCATTATAATAATCAGCCCCCAAAACAGCCCCTCATTACCGAATATTTGTTTTATTGTGTTAATTACAAATTGTCTTGCCCAAACTAATATTTCTGGACTTCTAGATAAATATCCTTCCGCGTAAACAGTTCCTTCAATCCCGTCCATCGGACAAGATAGAGTAGCCGCACTTGAGGTAGAATTGATATTGCAAATTACATCTTTTTTATTGTTTAGAGTTCTATAAACTAACAACCTCCCATAAGAAGTTGTCCCAGATGTATCAATATAGGTATAAACAATCTCGTTTCTGTCTGTGTCGTAATACGGTCCCGTATAAATCAAGTTAGCAACATCTCCGAAGTTTTTCCATCCTTCAACTTTTCCTTCTTCTATTGATATTGGCAATGTGCAAGGAGTTGTAGTGCAGTAAACTTTTTGAACTGGAGAGGTGTAGACTACCTCTCCATTTTTTACAACTTGTATTCTGTAATCTTCTGTATCTGCTTCCAGATATACAACCGTATTTCCAGATTCATCAGTTTTACCCATGGATACAACATTGTAAGTATTCGTTCCTGGATAATATCTTTGGATATAGATATATGTGTCTGCCACTGGAAGCTGAGATTTATCCCTCACTTGAACTATAAACGCTGTCGCTTGTGCTTTTTTTAATAGATATAATCCTATGTCTTGCGTTTGATTATTTAACTTTGCTTCAAAAAAATAATAATTTCTTTTTACATATTCTTCTTTTTCGTATTGAATTATTGCGTCTGTTTTTATTTCTAATTCCGACGGAGATATGCAAAGGGGAGCGGAATTTATCGATAGATTTTGAATTGAAATTATCTTTTTTATTTCTCCAGAACCTAACCAATAACTAAAGGTTCCTGAGAAATTCCAGTTGTTTAATTGAGTTTTATCTTCTTCATCAT
>JAAZGN010000110.1 GCA_012511185.1 Clostridiaceae bacterium | reverse complement strand
GGTCCAGGACGGGCGTATTCACCCGACACGCATCGAAGAGATGGTGCGCAAGGCGACCAAGGAAGTGGATAATTCGATCCGCGAAGCGGGGGAGCAGGTTGTTTTCGACGCCAATGTCTCAGGAATCCCGACCGAGATCGTCCACATGCTGGGCCGCCTGAAATACAGGACGAGCTACGGCCAAAACGTCCTGCAGCACGCAGTTGAGGTCAGCCGCATCACAGGCATGCTGGCAGCCGAGCTTGACCTGGACATCAACGCAGCCAAAAAGGCGGGATTACTGCATGATCTGGGTAAAGCCATCGATTTCGAAATGGACGGCTCGCACGTGCAGCTGGGCGGTGAAATCGCCCGGCGCTACAAGCTTGACCCCATCACCATTAACAGCATCGAATCGCACCACGGCGACGTCGAACCGGAAACACCCATTGCGAGTCTGGTCTCCGCGGCAGATGCCATCTCGGCTGCCCGGCCGGGAGCCAGGCGTGAGAATATTGAGAATTACATCAAACGGATCGAAAAACTCGAGGAGATCGCCCAGTCCATCCCCGGCGTGGAGAAAACATACGCTGTTCAGGCAGGCAGGGAGATCCGGGTAATCGTAGAACCGGATGCGGTAACAGATGAAGAGATGCCCTTGCTTGTCCATGAGATCTGCAAGAAAATTGAACAGGAACTGAACTTCCCCGGTCAAATCAAGGTCAATATGATCCGGGAGAGCCGCTACAGCGACTTTGCCAAATAGCAAGGCGACAGCAGACGAAGCGGGACAGGAGAGGAGGCCGACAGCACAAGCGTCTTGCGGCGTTTGCGCGGTCGGTTTGCCTTTTGTTCTTCCACGAAAACGTTGCCTTTATGGTAATCTGAAGGGGATCTTTGCAGGGCTGAGGACGGGAAAAACACTTGGATGAAAAGGTTTGCCGCTGTCATTTTGGGCATTATTGTAATTATATCCGGGGCTGGCTGCCAGGTGGGGGAGCCGGATTCCGAGCCGGATCAAAACGCCGCGGAGACTCTGGCCACCGCGACGCTACCCCCTCCGTCGGAGGAATCACCAGCTGATACCATCCGCGTCGCCATACGTCCCGAAGACGATTTCCACCCGCTGTTTCCCAAACATTACGCGACCTTCTCCCTGTTGCAACTTGTCTATGAGACTCTTTTCGATGTTACTTATGACGGAAGGCTTGAAGGGGTTTTGGCGGGATCCTACCGCTGGTCCCCCGACGGCCTGGAGTGTTGGATCGGGCTGGAGGAGGATCATTATTTCCACAACGGACAGGCGGTGACGGCAGAGGATGCGCGCGCCTCACTGGAACAGTATCTGGCATTCATAACAGCCGGGGAAGTGGATAATGTGCAGGCAGGGCCCCTGAATTCGTTTTTTCAATTCACATCTTTTTCCGGTCTTGAAAGATGGCGGCTTCAAGGTTATCAAAATATCCATTCTTCACGGGTAAGTGAAGAGGGAGATCTGGTGATCACCTTGAATAAAGCCGACCCGCTGCTCCCGCGCCTGCTCTTGTTTCCTATCGTTCCTGAAAGCGCCGCTAAAATACGGTCTATGAATCCTCCCGCGGGCAGCGGGGAGTGGCAGGTGGAATCATATTCCGCTGGAGGCCTGGTTCTTGCGCGCGAGGGTGATGGAAGCGTCCGCCGTATTGAAGCCCTGGTCTACCCAACCGCGGTTGAAGCGGCTTATGGCTTTGATCAAGGGGAGATCGATCTCCTCCTGATGGATCCCTCCGAAACAGCGCTTTACGCTGACCGCTCGCGCATTCGAAAGCAACGCCTTGAGGATGGCGGATATATATCGCTCTTTTTTAACGACCGTCAGGGAGGAGCTCTCACAAACCGCGATGCGCTGCTCTATGTTCTCGGCGCAGATCCGGAACTTGCTTCTATGGCGGCGCCCTTTGCCTATGCGGGTTATCCTGTCTTCAGGGGAGATTTCCGCCTCGGGGGTACTGCCATCCCGCCGGTAAGTGTAATAAAAATGCCGGAAGGCTTCGGCTCAACCGACAGCGATACTCTTGATGATGAGGCGGGAAAACCGGTCACGCCGGATCGGCCTTCCTTCAACTTGTTGGTTCCGCAGGGCCTGGTGCCCGCGAGCCTGATTGACCGTCTCTCGACTGCATTTTTAAAGATCAACCGAAAGCTGATTGTTCATTACATCGAAGCGGATGACTGGCAGTCGGCGCTGTCACAGGGGCGGTACGACGCGGCGCTTCTGGTCGACGTGGCTCGCTTTTTCCCTGATCCTGCTGACTATCTCGACGGGCTCCATGCCCTGGGACTGTTTAGCTGGACCGGGGAGGGAGGCGCAGGCGATCAGGCGGTTTTGCAGCAGGCACGACTGGTCAGCCTTGAACTCACCGGCAGGCTTGAAAACAATGTGTCGTCCACAGCGTACGCGGGATCTATTTTTCGAACATTTGAATCCCTGCCGGTTGCCGGTCTGGCAGCGACCGGTACAATGGTCTGGTACAGTATAGACGTCGAAGGAACCATGGCGGGAACATGGCGCAAGCCATACCGCGGGGTGGAGGACCTGCTTGTATGGAGACGATGATCATTATTGTCTTGATTTTGATTGATCAGTGGACCAAGGGACTGGCCGAACGGCTGGTTGGAACCGGCAAGCCTGTGTCGGTCATCGCCGGATTTTTTGAAATCAGCTGCATTGCCAACAAGGGCGCCGCCTGGAGCCTTTTTTCCAGCCATAACTGGGGCCTGGTGTTTCTGATCATCCTTTCTTCCATTGTCCTTTTCGCCCTCATTTGGTTTTTGCGAAAGTCAGGAGACATGCGGGCCAAATCTGTCCTGATTCTCTTGATTTCGGGGAGCGCCGGCAATTTGATCGACCGGCTGAGGGCAGGGGCAGTGACTGATTTTCTTTCCTTTACCTTCGGAACCTATGCCTTCCCCACATTCAACATGGCCGACGCCATGATTACGATCGGAACCGGACTTTTAATTCTGTTCTCATTGATGGACCGCCATTTTCTTTCCATTCAGTTTGGCACCGGCCAGGTGGCCCTGCACCAGGAGAAGAAAGAAGAAGAGTGAATATTGAGAAGCGGATGGTCTGCCAAAGTGAATCAGGGATGCGGCTGGACAAATGGCTGGCTTCCCACTTCCCTGCTCTTTCGCGTGAGTCATGGAAGCGCAGTATTACCGGGAACCTGGTTTCCGTGAACGGAAATTTCGTGGTTCCGTCCAGGATGCTTGTTGCCGGCGATGCGGTTGAAGTCATGATTCCCACGGAAGAGGCAGATGAAAGACCAAAAGCTGAATCGATTCCGATTCGGATCCTGTTCGAGGACGAATGGCTGGCCGTCATTGACAAGCCGGCAGGACTGGTTGTACATCCGGCCTGCGGACATGAAGGCGGAACCCTGGTCAATGCCTTGCTGGAGCGCTTTCCAAACCAGCTGTCGGATCTGGCGGGATCTGACCGGCCTGGCATTGTTCACCGTCTTGACAAAGAGACCTCGGGTGTCATACTGATTGCGCGCGACAACCGTACCCACCGCATGCTTTCAGATCTTTTCAGGACAGGGCAGATTGGCAGGTATTACGACGCAATCGTGCGTGGTCTTCCCCAGGCATCGAGAGGGCTGATCGAAGCTCCCATCGCCAGAGGAGAGGTCAACCGCAAGAAAATGGAAATTCGGGAGTCCGGCAAGGAGGCCAGGACTGAATTTGAACTGCTGGCCGGCAGCAAGGAGCATGCGCACCTGCGCTGCCGCCTGTTGACCGGACGAACCCACCAGATACGGGTACACCTGGCATACATAGGCCATCCGGTTATCGGTGATGCCTTGTACGGCGGCCGTAGAAGGCCAGAAGATCCACCCCACCATCTGCTCCATGCATCGGAGCTGTCCTTTACCCATCCGGTGACACAGCAGAGGCTGGTCTGCAGGAGCCCGCTGCCTGGCCGCTTTGATCCTTTTATCAGGGAAGAGGAAAGACTTCAGACATGAATCGCCGTATCCGAATGATCGCTGCATTGATGGCAGTCCTGGCGGGAATTTCCTCAGGATTTCTTGTCCGGCAGATGATGGAGACGGGGAAGGGTGAGGATCAGGAAGTGGCAGCTATCCGTCAGGCCAAGGAGATCCTGACTCAGGAAGAGGAGCGGCTGGCTCTTTTGCAATCACAAAATTTTGAGCTGGAGCAGCGCAAGAAGGAATTGTTGCGGCGGCTTGAAGAGTATGAAGATGTAAGCGGCATCCTGACCGAAATGAGGGAAAATGCTTTCTTGTCCGCCATGACGGATGTGGAGGGGAGCGGTATTGTCCTGACCCTCGATGACAAGCTGGATTATGACCCTCTGACCGATCCGATTGAGGCAGTCATCCATGACAGCACCATCAACTATATCCTCAATCTCCTGTGGGCAGCCGGGGCGCGCGCTATTGCTTTCAACGGCGTCCGGCTGACGGCGGTTTCGGAGATCAGTTGTGTCGGTCCGACCATTCTGTGCTATGGAATCAGGCAGATGCCTCCCTATGTCATTGAGGCAATCGGACCGGGGGAATCCATGAAAACGGCGCTTGAAACAGATTCTTATCTTGTCCACCTGATTCAGGCCAAGATCGGGATCAGACGGACAATAACACCCGAAGATGAGCTGGTTCTGAACTCCTTTTCCAGAACCCACGATTTTCTTCCTTACATCGGTCTGCTGAGAACACCCTGAAATAAATATTGAGAGGTGGCGCAATGAAAAATAGATGGTTTCAATACATTTCAATCCTGATCGTCTGCGTGTTGGTCGGCTTGGTGATCGCGCTCCTGATGAAAAACCTCAATGTGACCAATTTGGGAGGAAAAAGTCTCCAGGAGCTGCAAAACTCGATCATTGACTACCAAAAGAAAAATGAGGACCTGAACAACCGCAATGCGCGCCTTTACGAATACCTACGCGAGCTTGAGGCCGAGCTCGCGGGTGGAAGCGGGGAGAGTTACCTCCATATTGTGGATGAAAAGGAACAATACGCCGTTTTTGCCGGTCTGCGGGCTGCCCAAAACGCTGGCGTTGTCATTACGCTCACTCCGGTTGAGGGCTACCGGATGCAGGATGCAGTCATCAGGCAGCTAGTCAACGAATTGTCCGCGCTCGGAGCCCAGGCCATCGCGATCAATGAGGAAAGAAAAGTTGCGACAACCGAGATCCGAACAAGTCAGGATCTGATCCTGGTCAACGGTGTCGGTTTTTCACGCGGTTCCTCTTTTGAAATCAAGGCCATTGTCGACCCGGCGAAAATTGACTCCTATGTGGTGCCCTACCTGGTCTCGGTCGCCGACAGCATCAAGAAGCAACTGGGTGATCAATCCGTTACCATCACGGTGCGAAAGGATGAGAGTGTCCTGATTCCCGCGCTTCGTGAAGACAGGATTGCTTATCAGACCGAACTTCTGAAACCGGTCGAATAGTGTCCTTTGAATTGATGATCACTTCCGTCACACGCTATAATGAACTGATATGACAAACAGCGAACCTATATTTGAAAAACGAATCGAACTGGAAAGCCCGGAAGAAGGCTTCGCTCTTCTCGGTTCCTGCAATGGGAACGCGCCCCTTTTCGGACAGGCTTTTGGTGTCGTCTGCGACTCAACAGCGGAAGGC
>JAAZGN010000109.1 GCA_012511185.1 Clostridiaceae bacterium | reverse complement strand
GCGCTGTACTGAGCGGAGATATGAGATCATGCTTACTTAAAATCTGTTTATACGCGACACAAAAGTTGACAAGCAGTTCATTTTTGGTCATATCGGACAACAGAACGATTTTCATACCGCGCACCCGGACACGCTGCTGGGCAGACGCATCCCCCTTCTTCCTATTACACATTAGCTAAAGCGCTACCGTTCATTCTAAACGAAGGGGGCCATGAGTACAAGAGCCTAGCGTCCCCTGTAATTATCATACGAACCCATCCGCGCGTGGGTGGGTTCGACACCGAAATATTCGCACAATATCCGGTAGGAGCTGTCCGCCGAATCCTCACCATAGGCGCCGTCCGAGATGGCGTGAGCGATGACGATCTCCGGGTCGTCCGCTGGCGCGTAACAGACGAAAACGGAATTGGAGATGGGCTCCATCTTTTCGTTATAAGATTCCGCGGTTCCGGTTTTACAGGCAACACGTACCGGAAAATCGTGCAGGAGAACACCCGTCCGGTTGCTCATTTCCTTCGAAAGAGCGACCATGCTTTCGCGCAAAGCGGCCACATTCAAGGGATCAAAGCCCAGCTCGATGGACTCGATTTGTTCAGGGATGACAAGCTCTCCCTCAGGCGAGACTATTTCCTTGATGAAGTGTGGTGTCGGGAGCCGGTTCGTAGCAAGCCCTGCAATGGCCCGTGCCATTTGAACCATGCTGTAACTGTTATAGAACTGCCCGATTGACGTCTGGCAGGTATCAGCAATGAACCAGGTCTGGTCTTCAGCTTGAGCATTGAGTTGCTTTTTAACCTCACGCGAAGGGCGCACGCCGGCTGACCCGCCGGCAATATCAAGCCCTGGCATTTCACCGAGTCCAAGCGACTGGGCAAGCTCACTGATCCGGTCAATCCCTGTCTCTACTCCAATCTGAAAGAAATAGAGGTTGCAGGAGGTCACAACAGCCCGGGTCAGCCCGATGTCGCCGTGCCAGCCGTAACAACGCCAGGTAAAGCCGCCGATTTCCTCGACGCCCCGGCACTTCAATACATTGCGGTAGGGCGTGATAACTCCAGCTTCCAGGGCAGCCATGGCAGTCACCGGCTTGAAAGTCGACCCAGGGGTATAGAGCTCTGCGATCCCTCTGTTCAGCAACGGCCTGTAAACGGTATCGGTCAGCAGGTCCGTGACGCGGGCCGCAGCCTCCGGGTCCTTGTCCTGCATGAGGAAGTCGGCGGGATCATAGTCGGGATAGTTGGCATTGGCGAGAATGGCACCTGTCTTGGCGTCCAGGACGATGACACAGCCGCCCGGGGCTTCCATCCGCCGGTCCTTGTGAGTGCCTCCCCGGAATTCCAGGATCTTGCGTTCCAATTCGTCACGGGCCACTTTTTGCAATTTCAAATCAATGGTTAGCTTGACTTCATTGCCAGCCATGGGCCTTACCGAGGTTTCCCCGGGAAAGGTTACCGGATTGGCCGAATCCTCACTGTACCAGGAGGAAAGTGTTTCCGTTCCGGCTTCGCCACGAAGATAGCGCTCTGCTGCCTGTTCAACGCCCGTTTTACCGATCATGTCGTTGATGCCATAGCCGGCTGTTTTCAGTCGGCTGTATTCCGCTGACGATATCCGGCCCATGTATCCGAGCGCATGACCAACATAGCGGCTGTTCTCTGTATAACGCCTCTGGTAATGCTTGGTTACGACGACGCCGGGGTATTTGTAGTTTTGTTCAATCAACCTGGCTGCCAGTCCCTCCGGGACTGCATCAGCTAAAACAACGGGTTGGCTGCTCACGAAGAGCCAGTTATTTTCGAGCAGAAGATAACGAAGCTGCATAATCAGGAAGGCTTCGCCATCCGTGTAGAGCCTGCTTCCTGAAGCACGGTCCGGCTCGATTTGAAAGTAGTCATCGAGCAGGAAGTCAAAAAATTCATCCGGATCATCCCGGACCATACGGCGCTTCTGCCTTTCCGTGACCGCCTTGTCCCGATCGATCAGATTAAAGAGATCCTTGTCTGTCTGCCAGAAGGTGATCTCTTCAGGCGACTGGCGAAAAACAAAACGGAGAGTTGCTTCAGTTGTGAGAAGATTTTCTTCCCTGTATTCCTGTGGTAAATCAAACCATTTCAATAATGGGCTGTTGAAGTCACAATTGTATTCATCAAAAAGGACAGCCAGATCGAGCAGGAAACGGTTTAATTGCTCGTTGGTCATCTGGGTTGAAACCAGCTCAACCCGGTCAAGTGCATCGGAAACCGCAAGAGGAATCCCGTTTCGATCCACGATATCGCCACGCGGTGCCTCGAGCGTGATCTCACTCATCTTGCCGACGGTTTCGGGAATGAAAGTGTCATGTTTGCCAAAGAGCTGCAGTGAGCCGGTCCGTATCATGATGAGCAGCAGGACGGCGGTAATCAGGCTGGCCAGAAGCGCGAACCTCCGTCCCCCGGGGAAGAGAGAGGGCGGCTGCGCGCCTTCTGACTTCCTGAACGTTACGGCAGGCAGAAAAGATGGTCCCGGTGGCCCGGACGGACCGGTCTGGTCATTCATGAGCCACCGCCTTTGTCCTCATTGTCAAATCCGGCCCCTCCCCGCCGGTCCGCCTTGTGAAAAAAACATAGCCAGAAATAGCCACTTACCAGCAAAGCTCCCCCCACATTCGCCAGCAGCTGCAGGGGTACTTGGGAAAGGGCAATCCTTATGGCAGTGCTGAAAGTTGAAGAGCTTTGATCAAGGGGGACCAGCCAGGCGAAAACCGCCATGGTCAAGGCCTGGACGACCGTCGCGCCCGCGATAAGGAGACTGCCCCGGACGGCATAGTTTTTCCAGCCAACGCGCGCGAGTGCATTTCCGCAAAGGCAGAGAACCATTCCCAACAGCATACCCGGGCCGTATCCTCTTCCGGCTGCATAGTCGCGGATAAAACCCGCGGCAAGGCCCAGAATGAAACTGTCATAGCCTGGTGTCCACAAAGCCGCCAGCAGGGGAAATAATAACAGGAAGTCAGGTGTGGGATAACTGCTGTCCAAAGACAGCATAAGCTGCAGGAGAGCAAGGAAGATAAAGCCGGAACCATAGACCGCCAGACGTCTTCCAAGATTGGCTTCACGATTCATGGTCAGGCTCCGCCAGGACAAAGACGTAACGGAGATGGTCAAAATCAGCCGCCGGTGCCACCAGGCAGGACATTGTCTTACCGCTTGCATCGGGGATGGTTTCCATCACAGTTCCAATCAGGATCCCCTCCGGATAAATGCCGCTGTCACCCGAAGTGACCAGACGGTCACCCACGCGAACAGGAATTCCCTCTGCAATATTGTCTGCCAGGCACAAGCCGCGTTGCTGCAGCTCGAGATCACCACGTACCCGGAAGGAAGACCGGTAGCTGCCTTCTACCTGTGCGCTGACAGCAAAGGCCTCATGGAGAAGAGGGAGAACTTTGCTCGATCCCAGTTCGGAAGAATGAACGCGTCCGATCAGGGCCATATTCTGATCGACGACGGGCAGCGTCAGATTTCCTGCGGGCGAGATCCCATTCAAGCGGCCTGCCTTGATCCGCAACAGGTCAAAAGCCTGACCCAGTTCACGGTTGATGACCGCCGCTCCATGAATTTCCTTGTCTTCAAAAACAGTGGTTAACTTCAGTGCTTCTTTCAGTTCGTCGTAGGCCCGCAGTTTATTGAGGTTTTGAAGTATTTGTAAGTTGAGCTTGGCTTTTTCTTCTTCCAGTTCCTCAATTTGAAGGCGCAGTCTTTTGTTTTCACTGACAGCGCCGAAGTAACCCCGCATTACTGAATAACCTTTCTGAAAACCAGAAACAAGGGGATCGAAAGTCCCGCCGAAATAATCACCGATACGGGAGCGGGTCGTCCCCGGAAGCGCTGTCAGGATAAAGGCCGCCAGAAGCGCGACCGTTACAAGAACGATAAGCATGACTCTGGGGCCGCGTCGTTTCACAGGCTGGCGCTCCTTTCTCAATGGATCCTCCCACGGGGTCATCCAATGACGGAATCAGTTTAGCATAATCTGTTGCAGGCTCCAGCTAGCAAAGCCCCAACCTGCTGAAACTTGAAGATGATTCCGCCCCTACAATGACATGGTCAAGTACGGGAATTCCCATCATTTTTCCCAGTTCAGTAAACTTCCTGGTGGATTCGATGTCCGCCTGTGACGGTGACGAGTCACCGCTCGGATGATTGTGAACAAGGACAATGGCGGCCGCATTTGCCTTGACCGCTTCGCGGAAAATATCGCGCGGGTGGATGACAGCTGCCGCAAGGCCTCCTTGTGAGATCCGGACCGTCTTGATGACCCGGTTCCGTGTGTCGAGCAGGAGGACATGAAACTCTTCCCTGGGCAGATACCGCATGGCCGCCTCCACATGCCGGATCACATCGTCCGGACCCTGGGCCTGCACCCTGACCTCCGCACGACGATCCGCGACCGCGCGCTGGCCGAGTTCGACAGCCGCAAGCAACCGGACCGCCTTGACCCGCCCGATGCCCGGAATCTCCCGAAGCTCCTGCGGGCTCATATCGAGCAGCCCTTTCAGCCCATCACTTTTCACAAGTATCTTCTGGGCTATCTGAAGAGCGGTCTCCCCGCTCCGCCCCGATGTCAGGACGATGGCCAGCAATTCAGCGTGGCCCAGTGTTCCGACTCCCCTTCCTTCCGCCTTTTCATAAGGTCTTTCGGATGGGGGTAATTCCTTCATGGTCAAGGAGACAGTCTCAGCATTTCTGCTCTGATCACTTGGTCCATTCTCCTGCATTCCTTTTCAACCTTTCTTCGATTTTCGGGCGAAACAAGGCCAAAGAGCCGTGTCGGCCTCGCAGTGAAAAAATCAAAAAATTGAAAGAGAAGCTGCTTGTCAAGCGGTTCCGCAAGCTCTTATGACCAGGATCGCCAGGGCTTGCTCACTGTCGATTCTTCCTGTTTTTACAGCAATATCTGCCTGAAAGCAATCTTCCATCATGGCTTCCAGGCCTTCCGTGGAAAAGCGTTTCGCCTGCCGCGCAAGCTTACGGGCGAAAAACTGGCTTTGGGTGATGCCGCTTTCAATGATACGGTCACTTGTCACGCATTCACTGGCGATCAGTAAATCGCGTGATTGACGGGCCAGCATGGTTTGGATAAACAAGGGCGCCTCCCTGCGGACCAGCAGTACATCGAGCCGCTCAAGCGCCTCATCGATTCTGCCGGCCGCGATCGCGTCTGTCAGATCAAAAATTTTTCCCGTCAGGTCATCGCGGCATAAGTAATCGATTTGGGCCAGGGTGATGTCAGCCTGGTTGGTATATCGAAAATACAAGAAGACGGTTGTCAGCTCACTTAAAATCGCGGCCATTGAATAATCACAGCGTCTGGTAAGCGAATCTGCGGCTTCCCGGGTAATACGCAACTTTTCGCGGCTGCATAAGGCGGAGATCCAGGTCTGCAGGTCGGCGGGTGTCTGCCGGTCAAACCTGGCTGAAAGTGCCCCCTGTTTTCTCATCCTGCGAAGCAGGGTGTGAGAGGAATTTACCGACTCCTCTGTAAAGATCAGGTGGCAGTTATCCGCAGGACGGACAAGCGCCTGATCCAACTCCTGGGGGATTCCCGATGAAGCCGTCGTGGAAAAGAAGCCGCTCTGATCGATCAGGATTACCTTGTGGGCCGATAGAAAGGGAGGCGTTGCCATCTCCGCCAGCAGGCGTACCGTATCAATCGAAGACGGTTTTCCGTCACCTGTCATCCTTACAAGATCCATGGCTTCTGCGCCCGGCGAAACAAGAGCCGCGACAATACGGTCGCGCACCAGCCGGACCAGAAACAACTCTTCACCCGTCAGGATATAGGCGGGACGGTCAACCGACCTTTCCAGATCCCTTCCTGTTTCACGGTAACTCATCCATTTGTCAGCGATCGGCATCATGCTCCCCTGCTTCCACCATAGCTTGTTTCCGATTCGTCAGCCACGTTGTTATCCTACCCTTTCCCTGGTGGATCTTCAAGAAAACTGCCCCGCACTCATCCGTCCGGAATACCTCGATGGCCTGCTCGATCAACCTGTCCAATACATCGGGGTGGGGGTGCCCGTAGCGGTTGTTGCGACCCGCGGAGATCAAGGCGGTTCTTGGACCTGCAGCCTCCAGAAAAGCGGTCGAACTTGAGTAACTGGAACCGTGATGGGCGATATGCAGGAAATCAGCAGAGCAATCCGTCCGGGACCGGAGGATGGCCCGTTCACCTTCTTCTGTCAAATCCCCTGTCATGAGAAGGGAAAGACCGTCCATGGTCACACGCAAGACGAGCGATGCCTCGTTTAAAT